>JBMZAL010000007.1:4499-4884 GCA_049611325.1 Flavobacteriales bacterium | reverse complement strand
CCAACGAAAGCACCGTGGCGGGCCACCACCACAAGCCAGAGAGCACCGCCAAGCGGGGGATGACATTGGGCGCCGTCAGCGACAGGGCGGTGACGACGAAAAGAGCGATGAAGGCCACGCGTTGGGTCATGATTCAAAGAAGGGCTCTCAACACTTGGTACATGCCTGCCGCAAGGCCGAACAGACCAAACAGGGCTGTGCCCATGGGGTGCTCCCACGTGAGGTGTTCGTCCACCTTCATGCCAACAACAACGCCGAGACCAATGGCCGCGGCGAGTTGAAATCCCATGCCTGCAAAACGCAGGATGGACGTGCTGTTTTTCTTGGCTTCAGCGCGCGAGGCGTCAGACGACGTGTCGCGCTCCGACATGAGGGATCAGAGCTT
>JBMZAL010000007.1:0-4489 GCA_049611325.1 Flavobacteriales bacterium | reverse complement strand
CCTTGACAGCCTCTTTCTTGGGCATGCTCGTCTCCACTTCGGCTCCTTTCAAGGTGTTCACCGCGCCAGGCTTGCCCATCATGGGGGCTTCCTTGCGCTCGCGAGCGCCCATGTGGAACGTGCCCACAGGCTGCGCACCGGCTTCCACGCTCAACTGACCGTAGAAGATGGTTCCAGCCACTTTTGCAGATGCCTTGAGGGCCATGAGTTCTGCCACTTCGATTTGGCCTTCCATGACGCCTTCCACTTCACAATGAGCGCACTTGACGTTGCCTTTGATGATGCCCTTGGGGCCCACCACCAAACGACCTTTGGTCACAATGTCACCTTCAAACGTGCCGTCGACACGCATGTTGCTCATGCTTCGGATGTTGCCTTCGAAGACCGTTCCTTCGACAATGCGGTTCACCGCATCCGTGCTTGGGGCGTCCATGCCCATGGGGGATTTCTTGTTGCCAATCATTTGGCCGAAAGGTACTGTTCTGAGAAGAACTTCACGTACCCTTGGATGTCCTTGTTTTTGAACAACGTCACATAGTTTTCGTTGCTGATCACCACCAAATCGTACCCCGAAGAATTGATGTCAATGAGGTCTTCTCGGTTGGAGCTGAACACCTCGTAATACCCCATGGCTTCCTCGGAATTCCTGAAGGATTTGGTCAAAACCACCTGGTTGGCGCGGTCGATCAAATTGCTGGTCACCTTGAGGCGCTTGGAGGCGTAAAATGCACTGTTGAAATCTGCCGTTTGGGCCTTGATTTCTTCGCCGTTTCCACGGCCCACAGGCACGAAAATCGCGAAGTAGTGCTCCTTGCTTGGCTGCACCTTGAATGGAGACTCCTCCTCAACCTCTTCTTCCACCTCCTCGGGTTTGGTCTCCTCGCGGCCCAACTCGACCCCCAGCGCCCGCATCAAATCGCGTGCGAAAGCGGCCTCTTCTGTGTCGGGGCATGTGCCGAGGATCCCTTGCAATGCCTCGAAATAGGGGGTGCGGTCTCCCGTGTAGCTGGTCAACCCGCCCACACATTGGGCGCGAAGCAGGGTGTACTTGCAGGCGTAGAAGTTGATGGAGTCGCGCTCCAACACCTCGTCGATGTCGAGCAACACGTTTTGGTAGTCCCGGGTGTAGTAACGGCTCAACATGACCTCGTACTCTTCCCGTTGCGCCTGACGCGTCACCTCTTCCTCATCCAAGTACTCTGGGTCCTCGATCAAACGCGCCCACTCGCTGCCAGGGTACAACCGAATGATTTCATCCGCCCAGTACGCGCTGTTGCAGTCGTCGCAGAAGGGGTTCTGATAGTTCTCCTCGATTTCGCGCTCCAGGTAGGTGCGGAACAATTGGTAGTGTGCCGTGGGGTGAAAGTTGGAGCTGTCCAGGACTTCCACCAATTCCGCCCAGGTTTCGATGGCTTTTTCGTTGTCGCTCAATTTCTCACGGTAGTCCAAGCCCGCGTTGTAGTAAGCCTCCGCCATGCGCTCCTCCTGCACCACACGGTCCTCAGGTTCACACGGCAAAGTGGCCAAGAGCTCTTCGAACGTGGGCAAGTTCGCGGGGTCGAGGGGGTCCAACGCCTCTTCAGAATCGTCACCCTCGCCGCCGTCTCCACCTTCCTCATCCTCGGAGAACAGGTTGCCCAATTTGTTGGAGCGGCGCCAGTTGTCCTCCAACACCCGGTCGCCCCAGTAAGACAAGAACTCCTGTTGGCCCGACTGTCGCAATTGTCCGTTGTAGGGCCAAAACATCCCCGCGCCCGAGTTGTCGGCGGCTGCCGCAGCGGCGGCAGCTTCTGCCGCGGCCTCGCGCTCGTCCCGCAAGCGCTGCAACTCCAACTCCATGTTGCGCAACACGCGGTCCACGGCGCGCAGACGAAGGTCCTCATCCATGTCGCACAGGTTGAGGAGGCTGTCGACTTCCGAGATGATGTTGAGGTTCTCCACCAAGCTGCTGAGATCCGACGCCAGCGAAGAAATCTCGTCCTTCCTCTCGTTGTCTTCGTCGATGTACACGAGGGCTGAGTCGTAGTAAGCTTGGGCTGTGGGGTAGACCAAATCCTCCATGTAGAGGTCCGCCAGCTTCAAGTAACCTTTGCCCAACTGGTGCTCATCGTCCACATGTGCCGCCACCGAAGCTTTGAAGAGGTCGAAGGATTCATCACGGCGACGGTCCTCCAGGGCCACCTCACCCAACGCGAAGTACACTTGGTCGAGGTAGTCTTCGTTCTTCTTGTCGTCGAGCATGTCTTCCAGCAGCTCCACAATGGCGTCGCTGTTTCCATTGCGACGCTCGTACGTCATGGCTTGTTGAATGTTGCCTTGGAAGACCCACTCGTAGTCCTCCCAGCGCATGTCGGCGACAGCTTGGAATTCTTCAATGGCGCGCTCCTTGTCACCCATCTCACGAAGGCATTGGGCCAACACAAAGGTGACGCGCGTCCGGGCTTTGTCCTTTTTGCCCAACAACGGCAACGCGTCCTCCAGGTGTCTCGCGGCGGCTTCGTACTCCTCTTGCAGGATCTTGTATTGGGCAAGAACCATCAAGGTGTGGGCCTTGGCGTCGTCCGACGCATCGCGGACACTCTCCGCTTTGGTTAGGGCGTTTTTGGCTTTGATCTCGTCCCCGGTTCGCATGTGCGTCCGGCCCAACCAAGAGAACGCCCACGCTTCCGCGTCTGCCCCGTCCACGGTCCGCACCAGGTAGGTGAAAATCTCCTCCGCCTTGGGGTAATCTCCCTTGAGGTAGTAAGACTTGCCGATGACGGTGTAGTTGTCGTCGATCCACTTGTTCATGACCGGCCGGTTGAAGGACTTGGTCATTCGTTTGGGCGGGGCCATGGTGTGTCGGTCCACCACGCGGGTGCACTTCTCGATGGCCCGCTCCATCAAGGGGAAAATTTGCTGGGCCGTGGTTTCGTCGGCCTCGAGGAACAATGGAAGCACCTCGTCCCAACGCTCCTCATGAAGCTCCTCAAGCTTGAGTTCCGCCTCCGCATGGGCTTCGTTGGCGTAGAAGAAGCCGTTGTACTTCGCAGTCGTGTTGTGGAACAGCCGGTACGCCCTTCCGTCGCGCTTTGTGGTGCACGAGGCCAACACCAACATCGTGGTGGCCAAAGCGAGCGTAATGGAGCGGGTTGACATTGGGTGCTTCAACGTAGAAGGGTCAAATTTATTGGATGCAGGCCTTGGTTGGTCGAGAAACTTCTGTTCCTGTGGCGGATATTCGCAACATGTCTCTGTGGAAACACCGGCTTCGGGTCACCGTATTTGATGAGAGTTCCTACTCTGAGATTCGGGTGTTCAACGGCACGCCCCGGAATTGGGCCGGTTGGCTGGCGTTGGCCGTCGGCATGGTGGTCGGCCTCACCTACCTCGCTGTAGCGCACACACCCTTGCGCGAAAGGGTGGTGCCGGGATACGTGGCGGAGTCCACCCGTGAGGACATGCGAGAGACCCGGGCCATGGCCGATTCGTTGACCCGGCTGCTCGCCCGTCAAGAAATGAGCCTGACCGCCCTGCGACACTCCCTCGTGGGGGACTCCGCAGCGATGGCATTCCTTCAAGGCGCCTCCGACCCCGGTGACAACACGCCGCCCGATCCGGCGTCGCTCTCCACCCTCGAAACAGGAGCCGGCGAAGGAGAGGTGGCCCTGCGCAGCCAAATCGACCAGGAAGACCGCTTCGCCCTTCAACGAAAATCCTCCGACGGCAACGCGTCCATTGGCTTCCCCTTCTTGCCCCTCGCGGGCGGCATCTCCTCGGGAATGGATGTCGGCATCGGACACCTTGGCATCGACCTCGTGTCGCCGGAAGGCACCGCTGTTCAAGCGGTGGACGACGGCTCGGTGTTGTTCAGCAGCTACACCGTGGAGACGGGCTACACCTTGCTCATCCAGCACCGAGGCGAACGGGTTTCTGTGTACAAGCACTGTGCATCCTTGCTCAAGCGTCAAGGCGACTTGGTCAGCGGTGGAGAAGCTGTGGCCCTGATGGGAAACACGGGGGAATTGACCACGGGTCCCCACCTCCACTTCGAGTGGTGGGTTCGCGGCAGGCCTTTAGATCCGACCCCTTGGTTGGGTCAAGTCGCGGACCGCTAAGCTTTTACACAGGCCAAACAAGCGGGCCACACGCCGTCAGCTGCGTGTACTCCTCCCAACGGCGCTGGGTGTCCTCCGCGGTCAGCGCTCGGAGACCCGAGGTTCCAAACGCTTCGCACGTGAAGCTTGCCATGACACTTCCCACGGTCACCGCCTGCTTCATGTCTTCCCACGTCACTTCACCCGTCGCTTCGTGACGCGAGGCCAAGTAGCCGATGAAGCCTCCCGCGAAGGTGTCGCCTGCGCCTGTCGGATCCACCACTTTCTCAAGCGGGAAGGCTGGTGCGAAAAACACCTTCTCGTCTTGGAACATGAGCGCGCCGTGCTCGCCCTTCTTGATGACCACGGTTTTGGGACCCATGGCGTGAATGGCCCGGGCCGCCTTGGGCAAG
>JBMZAL010000006.1:10881-18276 GCA_049611325.1 Flavobacteriales bacterium | reverse complement strand
AGGTTGCCGTTGCACGTGGAAAGGAAGGTGAGGCTGTCGATTTGGGCTGTGGCCACTTCCAAAAATTGCGAACCAAACGCGCGCGAAAGCCCCGTCAATTCAATCCAATGCCACCGGCCGTCGTTGCCCAAGTTGATGAGTGGATCCGCGATGTTTCTCTTGGGCGCTGTCTGCAGACGTGCCAGTGTGGGATTGGCATCCCACGTTCCTTCGAGCTCCACCGCCATCTCCCCGATGTATCGGTCTTGACCCCCGCGCGTTTGGGACGTTGCGTCACACGTCCATGCAAGCAACAGCAGAAGAGAGAGCACACGCAACATCCAACGAACTTGGCCTGCTCCCATCTCAATCACACGGTCAAATTCAAACGAATGGCAAGTTGTCCTTTGGGACCATGGACGTGTGTGGTGATACCCTCGGGACGTTCACGAACGGCCTTCATCAATTCGCGCACCACGGGATCCACGTCTCCTTCAAAGTCGGGATGCATGAAATGCTCGACCGTCGCACGGAGCGATTGCTTGGGATAGACAAAGTATCCGTCTTCCCCGAGGTCGCTGCGCAGCTTCCATCCGTGCTTTTCCCTCCAACGGCGTGTGACCGGTGAAGTCAGCGCAACAAGGTGTCGGGCTTCCAGAAGCGGCATCGCCGCCATGGCCACTTGAATCAAAAATTCAGACCCCAAGCCCATGCCCGCCAACTCGATGGAATTCCAAAGCGCATTGAGCTCGTAGGCCTTGTCGGGAATGATTTGCTCCAAAAACGATCCCACATTGGGGTCCACGTGACCCACGGCTTGATGCAAGGGAAAGTCGTTGGCGACCAATCCAGGCTGCAGACGCGCACCGGCAAGGACACGCTCGCCATCGGGCGTCAGCACCGCGATGATCCAGACATCGTCCCGCCGGAACCAATCCGTGCGGAAGGACGACAGGTTTTTGATGCCATAGGCTTCGAGGACGCGTTTGTGTCCGTCGAGGAGTCGCTTGCACAGCTGGGGATCGTGAGACGCGCGGGACATGAGGACGATGGCCTCGTCCACTTGCGTCGCGCGGCGTATCCGCTCAACGGAGGGCCGTGTGGGTGAGCTGCTCATGCAAGTCCATGGTGATTCGGGCGTCGGGGAGATTTTCTCCCAACGCAAGGCGGCGGCAAGCTTCCGCGGCATGGGCGCCACCAGCAGCCACACCTGTGTACGTCTGTGGCCAGCTCACAAGCTCCGAGCCCACCTTGGGCAAGCTCATGCGGCCACGCTCAGATGCGTTGGCCACATCCACGAAGGCGTCCAGTGCTTCGGGTGTCCAGCGATCCATTTCGGTGAAGGCACGCATGGTCGCTTCGTCGATGCGACCGTGCACAAAGCCCTCGACCGGCTGATCGTAACGCTCAATGTCCAACATGCCGCGGTCGTTGGTGTCCATGACCAGCGGGCAGCCTTGCTGGGCTGCTTGCAAGCGGAGGTGTGCTTTGATGGCCAGGGAATCGCACGCGTCCACAACCACATCGCAGCCTTCCATGAACGCGGCGAGGTTGTCGGCACTCACCCCTTCGTCGTAAATCTCAATGTCGAAGTAGGGATCAAATTCGGCGATGGCGCGCGCGGCCACCACCCATTTGGGCAATTCCAATTCATGCAATCCGCAACGAATGCGGTTGAGGTTGGACAACTCCACCACGTCGAAATCCGCGAGTTTCAACCGACCGCATCCGCGTTCCATGGCGAGAGCAATGGCCGTGCTTTGGCCCACACTCAGACCCGCAATGCCTACCGTTTTGGTGCGCAAGGTGGCTGTTTCCTCTTTCGTGATCTTGTCTCGGTTGCGGTTGGTGCGCACTTCGATGAATGCATCCTCGGGCAAGACGTGCACCAACCTGCCTGACCAAGGGTAGAACGCCCACGTTCCAAAGCTGTCCCAATCGCGGTCGGCCATGAGCGTTCCCAAGGTCGTAGCCAGAAGCGAGGGATCGTGTTTGGCTGCCGGGGTGTGGCACACCGCCCACTCCGCCACTTGCGAATCGAGCGTGTCGTACTCTTCGAGAATGCTTCCCGATTCACGCAGCGAGTTCAATCGGATGCGGTCCGACTCGACGTTGACGTCCAGAAGTTCGGGCTTCCAAAGGTGGGTCGTGGGCATAATGCAAATTCCCCATTCCCATGCAGCGTGTAACGCGCCTCCTGTGGAGTTGTGAACAGCGAAAGGGGGACGACCACGACCCGTGATGGGATCAAATCACTGCCCGTAGTACACCTTCAAGTGTCCCTTGGCAAGGGCGTTGGCCCAGTTTCGGAGCCCCACCATGGCGGCCTCCGTTTCCGCACTGACCTTCTCTTTTTTCAGGCGCAAGACCAACCATCCGTAGAGGCCGATGACGAGCTGCTCGACGGGGTGAACCTGGCGTTCTGATTTGGCCCCCAATTCCTTAAGAAAGGGCTCGGCCGCCTCAAATGCCCCTTTGTATTCTGCATCGGCCATGGCGCCGAGCAACAGCTCGTGGAGGTGGGCCAACTCCATCAACGTTTCCTGAACCGTGGATGAATGACCGTGTTCCACGGCGCCGCTGTCGCGCAAGGAGTGCGCCATCGTCAGCAGCCATGTCTCTTCCTCGGCGGGGTCTGTCCCCTCTGCTTCGGCTTGCCGCTCGGCCCACTGCTGAAGGAGCTGCGGCTGAAATTGGGCCGCGCGAATGAGGTCCTCCATCTGCAGGCAATAGAGCAAATGGTCAACGATGTGCTCCTGCTTTTTGCGTTGGGCGACGGTCATTCTTCGGACGTGTTTTGGGCTGCTTCCCGGCGGGCCTGAATGGGGTCTGGATGGGCGGCATTGATGCGCGCCAGCACGTCGGAGGTGATGTCCCACGGCTCTGTGCCGTAGAGCACGCCTTCCCCACTGAGTCCCCAGTTGAGCACAAAGTCGATGCCTTCCTCCCGTGCGTGGTCTTCGAGATGGCGACGAAGGGCTTCGGCCATGACCGCCTGCATGTTTTGTTCTGCCACAAACATGTCCTGTTCTGCAGCGCGCTGAAGCGTTCTCAACCCCTCCTCGAGTTCCAAAATCCGACGCTGGGCGATCTCCAATTCATCGTCCGATGCCTGACCACTGTTCGCGTAGGCGAGCAATTCTTGGGCCTCTTCCTGCAAAGGCAAGGCATCTTCTTGCAGCTGCTTTTCGCGGGCCTCCATTTGCATTTGCAGGTTGGCCTGCATGGTTTGGACAAACGCCATGCCGCGCTGCAAACTGTCGCCATGCACGAACGCCACCACAGGTCCGCCACCGGCAGCTGCGCGCTCCGCCGCCGTTGGCTCATTGCCCACAGCGCTCCAAGTCAAGGTCGCAAGCCAAACCACCAACACGCCCACCACGGGCCAAAACACAGAGGAATTCACTTGTTTCATGTCGAAGGAAAATGTTCAAGGTATTGGGTGCGCATGTCCACAAACCGCATCAGCACACCCTCCGCCAAGGTTGCGCCCAGGGTTTCCACCTCTGCCAAGGTGTGGTCCGCCTCCGCGTATTTGAACGATTGTTCAAACCGATCCAATTCAAACCGCAAGCGGTATTGGCCATTGTACGAATGCACCGTAATGCGCATCAAGGGGTGCGGAATGTGGGCGATTTCACGCATGGCGCGAAGATACAAGGGCCCGGGGCTGCGCTACCTTTGATGGGTTCTTGACTCGCCACGGGTTTTGAACAAAACCTTCGCCCAAACGTCTATACGTCGATGACCCACTCCTTCCCCACCACACGCATCGCCGTGACCCTCCTTCTCGTCCTGTTCTGTGCCGCCCCTGCCCTGGCGCAATCTGGGCGACCCGGTGGCGGGCAAGGAAGGCCAGGAAACAAAGGGCCCAAACCCAAAATCGCCCGGGTCTTCGGCACGGTCAAAGACGCCGACTCCGGCGACGCCCTCCCCTTCGCGTCCGTGGTGGTGAAAAGCCTCCGCGACAGCACGGTGGTCGAAGGCACCTTGACCTTGGAAGATGGCACCTTCGACCTGCGCGAGATCGAAGTCGGGCGCCACTTCGTGGAGGTGCGCTTTCCAGGCTACGAAACCCTGCGAAGCGAGCCCCACGCCTTCCTTCCGCGAAACCCCGAATCCCTGACGTGGAACATGGGCGAACGCATGCTCCAAGCCGACATCACCGCCCTCGGCGAGGCCGTTGTGGTGGAACAGGCCTCGGTGATGGAAATGAAGGTCGACCGACGGGTGTTTCACGTCGGCAGCGACTTGACCAGCCGCGGCGGCAACACCACAGAATTGCTTGAAAACATCCCCTCCGTCGCCGTGGACATCGACGGCAACATCACCCTGCGCGGCTCGTCCGGGGTCCAAATCTTGATTGACGGCCGACCCTCAGGCTTGGCGGGCGGGGCCCGTGAGGCGTTTTTGGAATCTCTCCCCGCCAGCGCGGTGGAGCGGGTGGAACTCATCACCAACCCCAGTGCGCGCTTTGACCCCGACGGCACCGCAGGCATCCTCAACATCGTTCTGAAGAAGAACAAACTCGAAGGCATCAGCGGTCAACTGCAAGCCACTTACGGCACCGGCGACAACCACGACGCCAACGCCAGCCTGAATTACCGCAGCAGCGCCGTGTCCCTCAGCACCAACCTCGGCTGGAACGACCGCATGAGTTTCATGGCGGGAGAAACAGACCGAACCCAGTTTTGGTCGGACGACTCAACGTCTTTTTCTGCGGTCGACCGGCCCGGCGACTCCCACCGTGGCAGCATGTCGGGATCCCTTCGAGCCGAGTGGCGGGCCAGCGATGCATGGACCGTCTTCGCCGGCGTCAATGCCAACGAAGGCATCCGCGACGGCTGGGATTCGACCTTCACTGCCGAACAATGGACCGGCGGAGCGCTCAACGGCCTGAACACCGAGGCGCTGCGCGTGGAGGAAAGCCAAAAAGACACCCGCGGAGGCGACGCCTTTGCCGGGTTTGAACGGACGTTCGGTTCTCGCGACCACAAATGGACGGCGGATGTGAGACGTTCCTACAACACGCAAGACGGACAAACCGACTTTGTGGACGCCAGCCTCGTGCCTGGCACAACCACCTCCGACGTGTACACCTTCAACGCCCAGGACACGCAAAACCGTCGCTGGCTTGCCCAAACCGACTACGAACGTCCGTGGGGTGAGAAAGGCAAAATCGAGGCTGGCCTGAAAAGCACGTGGAACGTCGACAACTCCGGGTTTGACTACACCGAAGCCGACAGCCTCTTCCTTTCCGACGGCATCTACATCCCCGTGGGATTGGACACCGTGGCGTATTCGTTTTTGTACGACGAACAAATCCATGCCGCCTACTTCACCGCAGGACACAGCGTGGGCATCGTGGGCTTTCAAGCCGGGCTTCGGGCCGAACAAGCCTTCACGTCCGCGCGGCTGGAAGGCGAAGGCAACCTGCAGTCGGAACCGTTCAACAACGATTACTTCAGCCTCTACCCCTCCGCCAACCTCTTCATCGAAACGGACGGAGAGAACACGTGGAGCGCGAGCTACAGCCGGCGTGTGAACCGCCCGCGGGGCCGTCAGCTCAACCCCTATTTGGACATGTCTGACCCACGGAACTTCCGCACGGGCAACCCATTCCTCCTCCCTGAATACACCAACAGTTACGAGGTGGCGCACCAATGGCAGCGGGGAAAAACGAGCATCACGTCGTCCCTGTTTTTCAAAGACACCCGGGATGTCATCCGACGCTTCACCGAAGCAGACACCACCACAGGCGTGCTGCTGTCCAACTTCCAAAACCTCGGCCGGCAGCACAGCGAAGGCCTCGAGTTGGCCTTGATGCTGCCGCTCGGCAAAACCGGACGACTGAACTGGACCGCCAGTGCCTATCGGGTGGTCAACGACGGAAGCCGCCTTGAGTCCCCTTTCAGCTCCTCGGGATTCAGCTGGTCCAGTCGCTTCTTTGCCACGTGGACACTCGGGTCCGATTGGAAACTCCAAGCCAACAGCTTTGTGCGCGGTGCGGCGGTCACCGCGCAGGGACGTTTCAACGGCTTCGCCACCCTCAACCTGGCGGCGAGCCGCGACCTCCCTGGAGACCGTTGGCAGGTCACAATCCAAGCCAAAGACGTCTTCAACACACGTCGCTGGTCGTACTCCACCACCACCCCGGACTTCACCCAGGAAGTGTGGCGCCAGCGGGAAAGCCGCAACCTCTACCTCACGTTGCAATACAAGTTTGGAAAACTGGACGAGCGTGGACGCCGCGAATCAGGCAACCGTGGTGGCGGAAGTGGAGACGACTTCATGATGGACTGACCGTCCATTTGATTTCACTGGAGTCTCTTCCTTCCAAGCGCGCTTGAGCGCACCTTGTTTGGGGGCGCTGGCCCGCGCTGCCCAACGCGCCATGGCATGGACCAGGGGGTTCCGCATGCGTTGGTGCAAGACCAAGCGTTGAGGCTCTGCACCGAGCGACGCTTTGATGTCGAGGGCCGTTCGGCCCAGATTCACAACTGCACATCCTTCACGAATGCCCCAACGGATGAACTCGACAAGCATGCGTTGGTACAGGGCGTGCGACTTGTTGTGGCTCCCTTCGAAACCGACAAAAAACGCTTCGATTTCCTGGCCGTTGCACATGCCGCAATGGAAACCAATGACTTCTCCCTCCAACTCGGAAGTCCACACCTGGAACCCCTCGCCCAATTCTTCCTTCAAGGCGACCATGTCCTCGGGGTACAGGCAACCCAATCGAAATGCCGCCCGTCCATAAACCTTGAGGTACAGCGCGTGCAGATCATCCGCCTGAGCGCGGATGTCCTCGAGATCCAATGCTTTGAAGGTCAAGGACTCGGACAACTTCAGGATGCGCTTGACCTTGGTACGCGCCTTCGTGCGCATGTCGGCGAGGTAATCGTCCCACGAGGCGCGTCCTTCAAGCGACACGCGCATCACCGGGTCGAATTCCAAATCCACCCACCCCGCGTGCCAATTCGACTTTCCTGCAAGGCGATGGCCGTTGGCCCACGGCTGCGCAGAAGGGGCATCTTTGACGACCCATGTGCCGGGCACGGACGCCTTTCCACCCAAGGCGGGTTGTGAAAGCAACCCCTGGAGGCACGTGTACGAATCGATGCCTTCTGCAAAACGGTAGCCGTGGGGTCCGCTGGCGAGGGGCGCTCCGATGACGCGCACGCCGAAGCGAAAGCCTCCTTCTCGGTGCAGCCAGTTTTTGGCCCATTTGAACCCACGTGTGCCCTCCAAGAAGTCGTCGACCCCTTGGCTGATGGCCTCGCTGTCTTCCATCACGGCCACGCCTTGGATTTGGGCTGACGCATCGGTCCACATCGCCGCCATCACCTGACGCGCGGGACACTTCAACCCAGCCCGGATCACCCCAGAAGACAGGTGGATGCTGGAATCCTCAAG
>JBMZAL010000006.1:0-10782 GCA_049611325.1 Flavobacteriales bacterium | reverse complement strand
GAAAGAAACGCGTCCCACGCACGCCATTGGTCCTCGGTGAATTCCGAAGCCTGTTCTGTGGTGTTCAACGTGAGACTTGCCATGCTCTTCCCTTAACCTCCTCGTTCGCGCAATGTTCAAGCCAATGTCATTCCGCCTCGCGACGGTGCATCCATCCGCAAAACGCGAGCAGCATCACCCAAAGCAGGGATCCCGCACGACTCAATCCACGCGCTGTACCCCATCCTTCGGGTTCGTATTGCAACTGCACCTGATGGCTTCCCGCAGGAACCTTCAACGCGGACAGCAAGGCGTTCGCCCGAACCAAGGGCACTTCCTCCCCGTCCACCAAGGCCGTCCAGCCCACCGGGTAATGCACTTCACTGAGCACGAGCAACCCTCCTTTGTCTGAGGACACCTCGTAGCTGGATCCTTCGGGGTGGTACTGCGCAAGACGCACCTCATTTGAACCCGGGTTGCCCACGCGGCCGAGGACCTCTTCGAACGATTGATGCACCGCCGCGGTGCGGGCGGGGTTCAAATCGGCAATCGCCCCAATCTCCTCTTCTGCCGTGTTCACCCATTGGACTTCGTCGACAAACCACGCAGGGCCCAACCCGCCATTGAAGGGCAAGGGCTGCTCCGCCCCGGGGACCAGGAGGTACTTCGTGTTGAGCATGGCCAGCCCCGGCGCCAGGTCCGCCGTCAAGTTGAAGTTGCCCGACTGGATGGACTGGATGACGGCCGCGCGTTCGGGCGTCAACACCCGCTCAATGAACTCTTGGTAGCGGCGCAGTTTGGCGCCGTGATATCCCCCCACGGATTTGTGGAAATAGGACGTGCGTGCGTCGTTGAAGGGGTTGGCCAAATCAAACACGCGATGGTGGCTGTTGGCATTCAACACCTCAAACGCAGCCGCGTCAATGACCCGGTTGTACCTGCGGGTCAACTTCGCGTCCAAGCGGTCTTCCCACCGTCCTTTCGCCGCTTCCCATTGGGCGTCAAAGTCGGCAATGCGCTGACGCTCTTGCGCCAAAATGGCCCGGTCGGCCTTGGTGGCCTCAAACGGGAAGCGTTTGTCGAGTTGGCTGATGTAGTTGGCGTCGCTCAGGTAGCGCCCATCGACGGACAGCAAATCAATGGCCGTGATGAACACCGCGCCCATGACGATGTAACGGGCTTGGGTCCAACGTTTGACCAGTGCCAGCGTGAAAATCAATCCGACAGCGGCATAGCCAAAGGACCGAAGCACGTCTTCTCGGAACACGTCGATGCGCATGCCCACCACGCGCTTGCCGAGTTGCTCCATGGCCACATCTGGGCGGATCGTGCTGGCAAACTCAAACCACACCTTGGGCATGGCGTAAAACGCGAGCATCAACACAGCCGCGGCAGAGCCTCCAACGGCCCAACGCTTCCAGCGTTTGGCCGCTTCAGGCTGCATCATCTCATGCAAGGCCATCGCCGCCCCGAGGGGCACGATCAACTGCACGAGCACCAGCATCATCTTGGTGTCTCGGAACTTGTTGAACAAGGGCACGTGGTCGAGAAACACGTCGGTCAACGCAGTGGCGTCTCGCCACGACAACACGATGGCCAGCAGCGAAATGGCCAGCAAGGGCCATCGCAACCAAGACGTGCCGGCAATGAGCCAAGCCAGGCACAAGGCAAAGGCAAGCGCCCCGAAGTAAAAGGCCCCTCCACTGAATCGCTGTTCGCCCCAGTAAAGCTGGTTGTTGCCGCCCTTGACATCCGGAATGGCGATGCTCCACCACTCTCCTCGCGCCATGCTGTATTCCAAAATGTAGTCTCGGTCAAGGCCGTCTTGAACCGCCTCTTTCTCGTCTCCGTTGCCGCCCAGATTCGCTTTGCCCCGCGTAGTGAACTCGGAGTATTGCTGGGTCAAGGCCAATTGCCCCGTTTGTGGCAAGACGGACAACAACCCTGCGAGTGCGAGCACGCCCGTGGTCTTGGCCACCTTGATTCCTTCCCCGTTCAAACCCGCCCGGATCCACGCAGCCACGCTGACAGCACCAAGCAAAAACAGGAGGTAATAGGTCATTTGGACATGATCGGCCGCCAAGTGCAAGGCCGCGAACCACGCCGCCACACCCGCACCGGCCCACATGCGCCCACGGTAGGCCAAGATGACCCCCGCCAACACACCGGGCATGGTGGCGATGGCCCGCACCTTGGTGGCGTGGCCGGCAGACAGGTACAGGACGTTCAAACTCGAGAGGCCAAATCCCAGGCCCAGCAACAGCGACAACCAAGGCGACAAACCGAGACACAAGCCGAGGACGTAGGCCGAGAGCATCGCCACCACAATGGTGCCCACCTCAATGGGGATGACCTTCCGAATGGCCATCCACGTCCACCACGGTGCGGTCCCGATGTCGGTGCCCGTGATTTGGGTGGTGGGCATGCCGCCAAACATGCTGTCCGTCCAATGCGGGACCTCGCCCTCGCGCTGTTGCACGTCGCGGGCCTCCTTGGCCATGCCAATGTTGTTCTGGGTGTCGCCTTGATTCAACCGCTTGCCCTCCAGCATCACGGGAGAAAACAGCATGGACGCAGCGAAAAACATCACCACGACAGAAATCAAATGCGGCACCGCGCTGGGGAGCAGTGAACGAAAATCAGTGGAACTCATGCCACGCAAGTTACTGCGAGGTTGCGCCCCCCTTTGCCGGAGGCGGAGTCAATCTTTGACTTCCTCAAAGTCGATGTACTCCCCTTCCTTGGAGTCGTCGGCGCGCCGGGCTTTTCCTTTGGACGAAGGCGGTGTCTGAGAAGCTCCGCCAAACCGCGTGGCATTCCGCCGGCCACCGAAGGCGCCATCCAGCCAACGCCAAATGAACCAGACACCCACGATGTACACCACCGTCCGAAGCAGTCCCAAAAACATGCGACGAAGGTCGGCTTATTTGCTCAAGTACAGGTTCCGCTCGCTGTAGACCTTCCGGAAGAAGGGATCGCGCAGGTTGGGGATGAAGCGAATGGCCTCGCCGGTCGACTTCATTTCTGGGCCGAGCTCCTTCTTCACATTGGGGAACTTGGAGTAGCTAAACACCGGAATCTTCACCGCGTAGCCGTCCATGTGCGGGTTGTGTGGGAGGTCCTTCAACTTGGCAGCCCCGAGCATCACCTTGGCCGCGTGATTCACGTAAGGCTCGCCGTAGCTCTTCGCAATAAAGGGCACGGTGCGAGACGCACGCGGGTTGGCTTCGATGATGTAGACGGTGTCGTCTTTGACCGCAAACTGGATGTTGATCAACCCGACCGTTTTCAGCGCCATGGCAATGCGCTTGGTGTAATCTTCGATTTGCTGGAGGACCAAATCGCCCAGGTTGTAAGGCGGCAACACGGCATAGCTGTCGCCCGAGTGGATGCCTGCAGGTTCGATGTGCTGCATGATGCCCACGATGCGCACCTCGTCACCATCGCAAATGGCGTCGGCCTCGCATTCCATGGCTCCGTCGAGGAAGTGGTCGAGCAAGATTTTGTTCTCAGGCATGTCGCGGAGGATGTCCACCACGTGGTGCTCCAGGTCCTGTTCGTTGATGACAATTTTCATGCGCTGGCCACCCAACACGTATGACGGACGAACCAACAACGGGAAGCCCAATTCACGGCTGAGTTCCACGGCTTGGTCGGCGCTCTCCACCACTCCAAACTTGGGATACGGAATGCCCTCGTTCTTCAACAGGGTCGAGAAGCTTCCTCGGTCTTCGGCAAGGTCAAGGGCTTCGTAGGACGTGCCCATGATCTTGATGCCGTAGCGCTCGAGCTTTTCTGCGAGTTTGAGTGCGGTTTGGCCTCCGAGCTGCACGATCACCCCCTCGGGCTTCTCGTGCAAAATGATGTCGTAGATGTGCTCCCAGAACACGGGCTCGAAGTAGAGCTTGTCCGCTGTGTCAAAGTCCGTCGACACGGTTTCCGGGTTGCAGTTGATCATGATGGTTTCGTAGCCACACTCCTTGGCGGCCAACACCCCGTGAACACAACAGTAGTCAAATTCAATGCCTTGACCGATGCGGTTGGGACCGCTGCCAAGCACAACAATTTTCTTCTTGTCCGTGACCACACTTTCGTTGGCCTCTTCCTCGAACGTGCTGTAGTAGTAGGGCGTCAGTGCAGGGAATTCGGCAGCGCACGTGTCCACAAGCTTGTACACGCGCGTGATGCCCTCGTCGTGACGGCGGGTGTGCACCTCGGATTCAAGGCAGTTGAGGATGTGGGCGATTTGGCGGTCTGCATATCCCTTGCGCTTCGCCTCGCGGAGGACTTCCGCGGGCAAATCTTGGATGGTGTGCTTGCCGAGGTCTCGCTCGAAGACCACAAGTTCTTCGATTTGGCGCAAGAACCACGGATCGATTTTCGTCGCCTCGAAAATGCTGCGGAATGGAATGCCCAACTTGAACGCGTCGTACACATGGAACAAGCGGTTCCAGCTGGCGTGACGCAAGCTCTGCATGATTGCGTCTTGGTCGCGAAGCTCGCGCCCGTCGGCGCCCAAGCCGTTTCGCTTCAACTCGAGCGACTGACAGGCTTTTTGCAGCGCCTCTTGGAAAGAACGGCCGATGGCCATGACCTCACCAACGGCCTTCATTTGCAAGCCGAGTTCGCGGTCGCATCCTGGGAACTTGTCGAAGTTCCAGCGCGGAATCTTCACCACCACGTAGTCGAGCGTGGGCTCGAACATGGCTGAGGTGTTGCCGGTGATTTGGTTCTTGAGCTCGTCGAGGTGGTACCCAATGGCCAACTTGGCCGCCACCTTCGCGATGGGGTAGCCGGTCGCTTTGGACGCCAGCGCCGAAGAGCGCGACACCCGAGGGTTGATTTCAATCGCAATGATGTCCTCGTTCTCGTCGGGCGACACCGCGAATTGGACGTTGCAACCTCCGGCGAAGTCCCCGATGCTGCGCATCATTTTGATGGCCATGTCACGCATGCGCTGGAACGTGGAGTCGCTCAAGGTCATGGCCGGTGCCACGGTGATGCTGTCGCCCGTGTGGATGCCCATCGGGTCGAAGTTCTCGATGGAGCAGACAATGGTCACGTTGTCGTTGGAGTCGCGGAGAAGCTCGAGCTCAAATTCCTTCCAGCCCAACAGCGCCTTGTCGATCATCACTTCGTGGATTGGGCTCAAGTGGAGGCCCCGCTGCAACTTGTCCTCAAAGGCATCTTTGTCGTAGACCACCGCCGCGCCTGCGCCACCCAAGGTGTAGGACGCGCGGATGCACAAGGGGTAACCAAACTGCTGCGCCACCTCCTTGCCTTCCAAGAAGCTCTTGGCTGTGGCCTGAGGTGCCATGGGGACATCAATCTCCCCCATGAGTTTGCGGAAGGCCTCTCTGTTCTCTGTGATGTCGATGGCCTTGGTGTCCACCCCAATCATGCGTACGTTGTGTTCTTCCCAAATGCCCATTTCCTCACACTGAATGGCGAGATTCAAAGCTGTTTGCCCGCCCATTGTGGGCAACACCGCATCGATGTTGGGGTGCTTTTCAAGGATGGTCACAATGGACTCCGGCTCGAGCGGCTCGAGGTACACATGGTCTGCGATGACCGGGTCGGTCATGATGGTCGCAGGGTTCGAATTGATGAGGGTGACTTCGATGCCTTCCTCCTGAAGGCTGCGGGATGCTTGGCTCCCAGAGTAGTCGAATTCACAGGCTTGTCCAATGACAATCGGTCCGCTTCCAATGATGAGGACCGACTTGATGCTGTTGTCTTTGGGCATTTTTTTTTTATCCAAGCGCCTCTCTCTTTGTCAGAGTCGGGCATTCGGGCAAGAACGAGAAGACCAAACGTTGTGGACCGAGCGCAAAATTACACGAACTCTCACCCCATCTCCACAACTTCCTACCCCGTCGTTTTCCACAAGAAACCCACGATGCGACCTTTGTGCCGTGAACGCGTCATCCACCCCATCGACCCCCACCTCCTTTTCCCACAAAGGATGGACGTGGAAGGGACGTCTGTTTGCCACGGAGCGTCCGGTGCGCGTGGTCGTGGCGTTCCACGGATTTGGCCGTCCCGTGGAGGAGATGGGCAACTACCTGCCCCTCTATCCCGAAGGCACGGCGATGCTCTCTGTGGGCATTGCCCACCAAAACGGCAGCACCGTTCCCGCATTCACGGACGCGCCTCAAGTCCTCGAACCTGCCCTGCTCCTTGAAGCCGTGGAAGCCTGGCTGGACGAGCTCGGGCTGACTCGCATGCCCATGCACCTGCTCGGGTATTCACTGGGAGGCCGCATCTCACTTGCGCTGTTCGAGCACGCACCCCAAGCATGGTCGGGCATGGTGCTCCTGGCCTCCGACGGCTTCAAGAAAAACGCGATGTACCGGTTTGCCGTGGAAACGGCGTTGGGACGGGGGTGCTGGGCCTTTGTCGACCGCCACGCTGAGGCTGTCCGAAGTTTCATCCGCGGCTTGCGACGCGCCCGGATCATTCCAGCCCACCTCGAGCACTTTGCCCTTCACCACACGGAAGACCACGCCATGCGACAGCTGGTCTCGAACACCTGGAAAACACACCGCCTGTTTTGGCCCAGTCGCCGCGGCACTGCGAAAGCTTGGGGTCAGCTTCCACAACGCGACGTGCATGTCCACGCGGTGTTTGGAGATCGGGACGCCATCATTCCCTGGGCATGGTCACGGCCGTGGCGCCGTTTGGGCAGCAGCCACGTCCACTTTTTGACGGTGAACTCCGGGCACGTCATGCGTCATCCGGAGACGGTCAAAGCCGTGCACCGCGTTATCTTGGGCGCCAGGAATGAGACCTGAAGACTCCTCCACTTGGCTTGATTCGCTGGTCGCGGATGCCGCTGCCGGCCGACGACGCCTGGCCGTGCTCGTGGATCCCGAAGACGCCCCCTCGGGCAAGGCGTGGTTGAACCTCCTCGGCCACCTTCAGTCGAGCGACGCCACGGACGTCTTTGTCGGAGGAAGCCTCGTGACCGACGACAGCACGTCCAGGGTGGTTCAGGAATTGAAGCGGACGCTCTCGCTTCCTGTGGTGCTCTTTCCAGGCGCGCCCAACCAAATTTCAGGACACGCCGACGCCATGTTGTTCTTGAGTTTGATTTCAGGACGGAATCCAGACCTCCTCATTGGACGCCATGTTGAGGCCGCACCGCATCTTGCCAAACTCCAATTGGAAACTGTGCCCACCGGCTACATGCTGATCGGCGACCCTCCGCTCACTGCGGCGGCCTACATGTCTTCCAGCCTGCCCATTCCCTTGGCCAAACCAGAACTCGCGGTCGCCACAGCCCTCGCGGGCGAAATGCTGGGGCTTCGGTGCCTGTACCTCGATGCAGGAAGCGGCGCAGGCACCCCCATCCCCACCGACACCATTCGCGCCATTCGAGATGCCGTGAAGGTGCCCCTGATTGTGGGCGGCGGACTCACATGCCAGGAAGACCTCGACCGGGCATGGGACGCTGGGGCCACATGCGTGGTGGTCGGATCGGCCGTGGAACGCGAGCCCGCCGTCCTGAATGAGATGCGCTTGGCGCGTTAGAATTCCACCGCGAGGGTCACAAAGCCGTGACGTCCCGCCTGAGGGTACACGTAGTTCTCGGTCACCGTAGACTCCGGGCCTCCAAAGCGGTAGCTGTACGTCCATCCTGTGGCACTGTACATGGCGTCGAGCAAGTTGTTTCCGAACACCGACAACGTCAAGGCCTGCCCCGTAGACAAGATGCGCTCCGCGCGAACCACCGCATCCAGGGTCGTGTACGCGGCCAAAGCGCGTCCTTCATTGGACGTGTTGTCCAAGAATTGCTGACCGACGTGCTTTCCGATCAAGCTCACAGACAATCCAGCGAGGGCGCCGTCTTTGGGGGCCTCGTACGTCAACATCCCCATCGCCACCGCATTGGGTGAAAGGGCGATGTCAGTGTTCTCGTGGACGACGATGTTCTCGTAATCGAAGTTGCCGTCGTAGTCGTACACCGTTTCTTCGAACTGCGCAATCTTGTTTTGGGCGAGGGTGGCATTGGCATCGAGGCGCAGGGTGGACGTCAACTGCGCCCCAGCTTCCAATTCCACACCGCGTCGGTAGCTGTCCGCCGCGTTCACCCGAACCACGTTGCCCACGTCGTTGAGCTGTCCCGTGGCCACGAGTTGGTCCGTGTACTGCATGTTGTACAACGTGGCCCCCACGGCCCAGCGCTCGCCGCGCTTTTTGGCACCGGCCTCCACGTCCAACAAACGTTCGGGGCGCAGTGGCGTGTCCTGTGGAGAATCGAGGTAGTCTGAGCGCGCGGGCTCACGGTGCGCCACAGCTGCCGACACAAAACCCTGAAGGGTCTCCGAAGGCGTCCAAGTCAAACCTGCCTTGGGGTTGAAGAAGGTCAACTCGTCCTGAATGTCGATTTCACTGTAATCGTTGTCGCGGCCAGACGTTTGGTACAACACCTGACGCGCTTGAATTTCACCGTGCCAGCGGAGGTCCGACACTTGGCCTGACCACTTTCCAAAGGCGCTCAAATCCGTCTTCTCGCCGAGGGAACGGTAGTACTCGTCTCCTGGCTCGGCACCTGCGCCGAAGTCCATCCAAATCAGCTCTCCAAAGTGATCGCCGGAATAGAACGAGCGCGAAACCCCATAGACCTGAGAAAAGGCCTCCGTGGAACGGCTCACCGTCCAGGAGGTCCCAAGCAACGTGTTGTCAAGCCAGCGACGACGCACCAAATCCGTGGCAAACGTCGTGTCTGTGCCCATCACCAATGGCGCCAATCCGTAATCGGAGAGGTCGTCGTCTTGACGGAACTGCTCGTAGAAACCCGCCCCCAGCGTGGCGTAAAACACCCCGCCAAAATTCCAATCGCCCAAGGTTTGGTCCAGGTGGATCTGGTAGTGGTCCTGACGATAGTCGTCCACTTCATTCTCGTAGTGGTAGTAGTTGTGTTGGGCGCGACGGTCGAGCAAATCTGCAACGCGAACCGTGTCAGCGCCGTAGTCGTACTCTCCGCTGCCTTGCACCCAATTGAGGATGTCCTCGTCCGTGGATTCGGGGTTGGCGACAATTTGGGGAACGCCGTACCACGCTTGGTAGGTGCGCTCGTGGCCCAAAGTGGTGGTGAAGGACAAACGACCTGTCTCCCACCGCTTGGCGACGCGGCCGTACAACGAGCTCAGGTCGCTCGTGGCCCGATCCACCCAGCCGTCCGACTCGATGCGCGAGGCGCGCCCTTCGAAGGACCAGCCGTCTTGGAGCATCCCCGTGTTCCACGCAAGCGTGCGACGTTGAGTCCCGAAAGAGCCTCCTCCGAGCACCGCACGAATGCCGGGCTTGGCGAGCGTCCCGAGCGTGTTCACCGACACCGTGGCACCGAAGGCGGCGGGACCGTTGGTGCTCGTGCCCACCCCGCGCTGGATTTGGAGGCCCGTCATGCTGCTTCCGAGGTCGGGAAGATCCACCCAAAACACGCCCTGCGACTCCGCGTCGTTCAGGGGCACCCCATTGATGGTAACGTTGATTCGACTTTGGTCCACACCGCGAATGCGAAGAGAGGTGTAGCCAATGCCGTGACCGGCATCGGAGGACACGACTGCCGAAGGTGTCAACCGCAACAAAAACGGCACGTCTTGCGCGGCGTCTTGCTTTTGGATGTCTTCGACTTCAAGGTTGGTGACCGCAAAGGGATCTTGGTCGCCAGCCTGCACGGCCGACACGGTGGCGGTGGGCACGTCAAGGGTGTCAACGTCGAGTTGGGCCTTTAAGACCGGAGTCATGAAGAACATGGCGAGCGCCAACAACGCGGTTGGACGCGGGAAGAGAACAGAGGGTTGTGTCATCGTGAATTGTGTTACGTGACACAGGAGCCCCACAAGGCCTCCATGACCCGCCTAGCGAGTCGGTCGCTCCCTTCCCAGCATAACCTGGGCAGGTTCGGAGGGTATCATCTCAGCCTTTCGGCACCCCTGCGTCGGGACAAATGTAGCGTACCTTCCCCAACCGCAACATGTCCCCGTCTCAAGCCACGCCCCAAGAACAACATGCCGCATTGCACGCCGCTGGCGCAGCCGCGCGTATGCTCTTGCGCGCGTTGCCCAAGAGCGACCTCGATTTGGACATTGAAGAAAAGGCAGACGGTTCGTTGGTGAGCAGTGCGGACCTGGCGTCCCAACAGGTCATCCAAGACATCCTCGGCCCCATCGACCTTCCCATTCTGAGCGAGGAAGCCGCAGCCCCGGCGTACGGCGAACGGAAATCGTGGACGCGGTTTTGGTTGGTCGACCCCCTGGATGGGACGGAGTCGTTCCTGAAAAGCCGCTCTGGCTTCGCGGTAAACATTGCGTTGTGCGACGCCACGGGACCGATTTTGGGTGTGGTGGCCGATCCACTCGCCAACCGCATGTTCGTGGGAGGCATCGGGGTGCCTGTCCACCTCGCCCCGTTGGACGGTTCCAAGGTGCGCCTCATTCACCCTTCGGCAATCCAGCGTCCTTACCGCCTGGTCACCTCTTGGATGGAAGAGGCCAAATTGACCGACCTCGTCCCGCCCCACATCGACCCCAAAGACGTCGTGGCGCGCCCCGTCAGCGGGGCTTTGAAATTTTGTCTGCTTGCCACCGGCGACGCGGAAATCCATGCCCGCACAGGTCCCTACATGGAATGGGACTGCGCTGCCGGAGACGCCATTTTGCGCGGCATGAACATCGACGTGGTGGACCTTCAAGGCGAACGCCTGCGGTACAATTCAGAAGACCTGCGCGTGACGGGATTGCGCTGTTCCCGGGTTTGACCCCTCAGCGGTAGAGGGCATCGCGGTACGGTCCCCCG
>JBMZAL010000005.1:0-19057 GCA_049611325.1 Flavobacteriales bacterium | reverse complement strand
CTTCATCGAGAACATGATCTTCGCCTACTTCCTGGGCATGTGTTCATACCTCGCGGTGTCCAAAACCGTCAAAACCGCCAACGGCCTCGGTCTCGCGGTGATCTTCGTGTTGGGCATCACTGTGCCGATCAACTACCTCCTCGAGAACTACGTCCTCAAGGAAGGCGCGCTCGCTTGGCTGAACCCTGAGTACGCCAACGTCGACTTGAGCTTTCTCAGCTTCATCATGTTCATCGCGGTCATCGCGTCGATGGTGCAGCTCGTGGAAATGATCGTCGAGAAGTTTGCGCCTGCGCTGTACAACGCGCTCGGCATCTTCTTGCCGCTCATCGCGGTGAACTGCTCCATCCTCGGTGGCGCGCTCTTCATGCAAGACCGCCAGTACCCGAGCATCGGGGAGGCCACGGTCTTCGGTTTGGGCAGCGGCGTGGGTTGGTGGCTTGCCATCGTGGCCATTGCAGCCATCCGTGAAAAGATTCGTTACTCGCACGTGCCTGCGCCACTCCGTGGTTTGGGCATCACATTCATCATCACTGGACTCATGGGCATCGCGTTCATGAGCTTCATGGGCATTGAAATTTGATCAGACATGACGACCACGCTGATTCTGACCATCGCCTTCTTCCTCACGGTCATCTTGATGCTCGTGAGCTTGCTTCTGTTTGTGAAGGCCAAACTCTCGCCCGCGGGCAAACTCAAAATCACCATCAACGGAGAGCAGACGCTTGAAGTCGACGGGGGCTCTACGCTGCTGACCACATTGGGCAACAGCGGGGTGTTCTTGCCCTCCGCTTGCGGCGGAGGTGGCACGTGCGTCCAGTGCAAGTGCCAAGTGAACACGGGTGGAGGTTCGATTCTTCCGACGGAAGCGCCTCACTTCTCGCGCAAAGAGATTGCCGACAACTGGCGTCTCGGTTGCCAAGTGAAGGTGAAAGAGGACATGGACATTCAAGTGCCTGAAGAAGTCTTCGGCATCAAAAAGTGGGAGTGCGAAGTGGTGTCCAACTACAACGTGGCCTCTTTCATCAAGGAGTTCGTGGTGCGCTTGCCTGAGGGGGAGACCCTCGACTTCGAGGCAGGTGGCTACATCCAAGTGGACGTCCCGACGACCACCGTGGAGTACAAGGACATCGACATCACGGCGCACCCTGAGCACCACCCCGATCCCAACACCTTCCAGTCGGAGTGGGACAAGTTTGGGTTGTGGGACCTCAAGATGGTCAACGACGAGCCCATCGTCCGCGCCTACTCCATGGCCAACCACCCTGCAGAGGGCAACATCGTGATGCTCAACATTCGCATCGCGACGCCACCCTGGGATCGTGCACGCAACGGTTGGATGCAGGTGAATCCAGGCATTTGTTCTTCGTTTGTGTTCGCCCAAAAGCCAGGCGACAAGGTCAGCATCTCCGGCCCATACGGGGAATTCTTCATCAAAGAGACGGAAGCGGAAATGGTGTACATCGGCGGTGGTGCCGGCATGGCACCCATGCGCTCTCACTTGTTCCACCTCTTCCACACGTTGAAGACCGGCCGCAAGGTGACGTTCTTCTACGGCGGACGTTCCAAGCGCGAGTTGTTCTACGTGGACGACTTCCGCGCCATCGAGAAGGAATTCCCCAACTTCAAATTCCACCTCGTGTTGTCAGAGCCTGCCGAAGGCGACAACTGGAACGAGAAGAAGGACATCCACGACGAAGGAGACGGCTTCCTGGGCTTTGTGCACAACGCGGTGATCGACCACCACTTGAAGGACCACGAGGCACCCGAAGACATCGAATTTTACTTCTGCGGACCGCCCATGATGAACCAGGCGGTACTCAAGATGTGTGACGACTGGGGCGTTCCCCCTGAAAATGTGGCATTTGATGACTTCGGTGGCTAAGCCAAGTCTCGACCGAATCACAAAGGCTCTTGCAGTTGCAGGGGCCTTTGTCGCCTTCGGGTGCGGCGAAGCGCCCGAGCCTCAGAAAGATGCACGGGGAACGGAGTGGGTCCACCGCGGACCTGCGCAAGGCACCACATACACGATCAAGTACATCGCACCCGATTCGGTGCCGCAAGCGGCCATCGACGCCGCCCTCGAGGAGGTCGACATTGAGATGAATGCCTGGCGGGCGGAATCGGCTTTGTCTCGTTTCAACGCCTTCACCCGGACGGACACGGTGTTCGAAGTGTCGGACGAGGCCGGGGTGTGGTCGCTTCTTTGGGACATCTCGAGCGACGTGCACCGCGAGTCCAAAGGCGCGTTCGACGTCGCCATGGCGCCACTGATGAAACTTTGGGGCTTTCGCATGCAGCACCGCGAGATTGTCACACCCGCCATGGTGGACAGCGTGCACGCCTTTGCGCGCTTCCGAACCGACGTGGTGGATTTCAACGAGATCGAGGATGCGTCGGGGTTGGCCGTGGGTGGACACCTCTCGAAAGGTGATCCTCGCGCCGAATTGGATTTCAATGCCGTGGCGCAGGGCTTCACCGTGGATGGCTTGGCGGAAGTATTGATGGACCATGGCGTCATGGACATGATGGTGGAACTGGGCGGCGAGGTCAAATGCATGGGCACCAACCTTCAAGGGCAGCCTTGGCGCATCGCCATCGACCGTCCACAGGCCGAAGGACGCACGCTGCAGGCCGTATTGCCGCTGGACAACCAATCGGTGTGCACGAGCGGGAACTACCGCAAAGTGACGGTGGTGAATGGCCAAAAGCTGTCTCACACCCTCGACCCCCGCACAGGAGCTCCTGTCACCCACAACTTGCTCAGTGCCACCATTGTGACGCCGAGTGCCGCGTATGCCGATGCCTACGCGACGGTATGCATGGTGCTTGGTCCAGATCGTGGCGCAGCATGGGTGGACAGCTTGCAACGCGCAGGCAAGGATGTGGAGGCGCTGTTCATCATGGACGGGGGAGGAGAGGACTATTCGTTTTGGGCCACGTCACAATTGCGGAATGCCTTGGAGTGGTTGGAACCCTTGAACGAATACGACTCTCCCTCGGCGAAGTAGCCGAGGTTTCAAGAACAATTGCCGGGGTTGGCGTATTTTGCTTTAGGAAAGGGCGCAAGCGCTTTCACTTTCAACCAAACGCAACTCACGTCCCATGAAGCCTCAATGGTTCACTTCTCGGCACCAGATTCGTCCCTTGTGGCTTCTGTTTCTGCTTGCAGTGATGACTTGGCAGTCCACGACTGCGCAGGGCTTGTTCAGCCAAGGCGCGGCGTGTGGATGTCCCGAGGTTGCGTTGCGTGACACGGTGTGGGTGTCTGACAATGCGGGCGCGGGTGTTGGCACCATGACGTGGACATGCGATCACCTTTACGTCTTGACCGAGCAGGTGTTTGTGAATGCTTCGGACACGTTGACCATCGAGCCCGGCACGGCCGTGCTTGGCATGGCGGGTGAAGGCCGTCAGTCGTTTTTTGTGCCCACCAACAATGCCGTTGGGGGTGCGGCCACGGTAAGCTACGCGGTCTACCCAGGCGCCTTGATTGTCGCGCGTGGCGGATACTTGCATGCGGAGGGCGCCGAGTCGTGTCCGATTCAATTCTCCTTCTTGGGCGACCCCTTGGATGGTTCGGTGGGAATGGATGTGCAGGGCGAGTGGGGTGGCTTGGTCCTCTGTGGAGGCGGAGCAATCAACACCTTGTACCTCGAAGGTGTGGACCAACCATCCCAAACAGGCGGCATCGGCACGGGCGAAGACCGCGCCGAAGGTGTACTGGACCTCTCTGGTCAAGACCGGCACGTCTACGGGGGCAACACCGCGCCGCAGGCTTCTTCAGGAACCCTCAAATACGTGTCTTTGCGTCATGGCAGCACCAACCTGGGGTGGAACAATGCGTTGAACGGCAACGAAACGGATTTGCTTCAGCTCGCGGGTTGCGGCGAAGGCACCACGTTGGATTTCGTGGAGCTTGTGGCGTCCGCCGATGATGGCCTTCACGTGTTGGGGGGTACGCCTGATGTACGACACGTGGTGAGTGGCTTTCACGCGGAAGACGCGTTTGAAAGTGACCAAGGATGGCAGGGGACAGGGCAGTGGTTGTTTGGCCTCCAAGACACAGCTCTGGCGCACCCCACCAACCCTCCGCACAACAACTTTTTGTGGCGGATGCACGGCGACGACTTTGAGGAAAACAACGTGGACTTCACGTACGAGCCGTACACCTCGCCGTGGATGAGCAACCTGACGTTGCTTTCGAATGGCGGCGCCCACGCCGTGGGGGTGCAAAGTTTGCCTGCGGGTGATTGGTTCAATTCCGTGATTGCGGGAGTGTCCGAGGCTGGGATTGAGTTCCGTCACCTCTATTCCTGTGATGGATTTCCCGCGTTCATTCCGATGAACCTGCCCGGAGGTTACGGCATTCTGCGCATCCAAAACTGGCGCATTGACGGCACCGCCGAGAGCGCCTCAGAAGTCACCCCCGGGGCTTACAGGGGGTTGTACGATGACGGAATAGGCCTGGCCATGCCCTCCATTTTGGCCGACAGCAACAACGTGCTGGGTTCCATCGTGGTGGATGCCACGTTCACCATGACCAACGGATTCGTTTCTGAGGGCCTGGACCCGCGTGCAATGACGGAGGAAACGGTCTCTGACTACTACCAAACACTGAATGGAGAACTGGAGGAAGTCACCTTTCATGGGGCGTTTGCACCTGCAGTTTTGCCATGGTTTGAAGGGTGGAGTGCGCTGTCAGCGCAAGGGCTCTTCAGCGGGGCAATGCCCGGTCCGGGATGCACCTACCCCTTGGCTTGCAACTACAGCGTCATGGCCACGGAAGACGATGGCTCATGCGAGTTCCAGTCTTGCGCAGGTTGCACCTACGAATGGGCCTGCAATTACGACGCCTTTGCGGTGTTGGACGACGGCACCTGTGAACGAGAAACGTGCGCAGGCTGCACCTTCGGCCTGGCGTGCAATTACGATCCTGCGGCAACCCAAGACGACGGTTCCTGCACCTACGAGGAATGCTCGGGCTGCACGTTCGAAGGATCGCCCAATTACGACCCGACGGCTTTGATTGACGATGGCAGCTGCACCTTTGAAGGGGTGGGCAACGTCTGTCAAGGCGACCTGAACGGAGACGGGGTGATCAGCACCTTGGACCTGCTCGACTTCCTTTCCGTGTATGGAGAGGTTTGTCCTGAGTAAGCGTTCTGAGAAGAGGAGGGGTCAGGGTTGCTCGGCTTGGCAGGCGTCTTGAGGCCGCGCGCCGCAGACAGAACAGCCACCGTCTTCGCTGCGCAACATGGGGTTGTTGCTGGCGCATGTGCCGCTGAATTCACCTCCTGGCTTCACCAAGATCTTGATGGCGATGCCCGCAAATGCGAGGCCGAGAAGGCCAATGGCCAAGATGATTTCCGTCCAATTCACGGTGCAAAGATACGAGGTTATTTGTGGCGTCTTCCTTTGTGGCTTGCATGTATAAAATTATATATCTATATTTATGTTTATAAGTTTTTGCCATGCTGTCACTTCGTGCATTTTGGGCGTGGGCCTTGTTGGGGTCTACGTCGGCCCTTGCCCAAGGGCTTCCCGCAGGGGAGGCTTGTGGTTGCCCCGCGGTGTCTTCTCGGGACACAGTGTTCGTGTCAGACAACAATGGCGCAGGTGTGGGAACGCAGCATTGGACGTGCGATCACCTGTACGTGTTGACGGAACAGGTCTTTGTCAATTCAGGTGACACCTTGACCGTCGATCCGGGGACCGTGGTCCTCGGGGCGGCAGGCGAGGGGCGTTCAGAAGTGGAAGTGGCGGTCAATTTTGGGGTGGGAAGCGTCCGTGACGTGTCCTACGACTCGTACCCAGGCGCCCTTGTGGTGGCCCGTTTTGGCTTCCTGGACGCCCAAGGGAATGCAGATTGCCCCATTCAGTTTTCTTTTCTGGGCGATCCCATGGATGGTTCTGTGGGCGTCGATGTCACGGGGCAATGGGGTGGATTGGCTTTGTGTGGCGCAGCTCAAACCAACACCTTGCACCTTGATTTGTCCTTCTTTGGCGCGCCCTTCTTCACCACGGGTGTGGGGACGGGCGAAGACCGAATCGAAGGCATTGTGGATTTGACGGGTCAGGACCGCGAGGTCTACGGCAGCAATGCGGATTCGACAGGGTCTTCAGGCATCTTGCGGTACCTGTCCATCCGTCACGGCAGCACAAACTTGGGGTGGACCCAATTTGGCAACGGGAACGAAACGGATTTGCTTCAGCTCGGCGCCTGTGGTTCAGGAACGGTGGTCGAACACATCGAATTGGTGTCTTCCGCCGACGACGGCTTGCATATTTTGGGCGGCGTGGTTGAAGTGCGCCACATCGTGTCGGCGTTCCATGCGGAAGATGCCTTTGAAAGCGACCAGGGCTGGCAAGGATCGGCCCAGTATCTTCTTGGCATCCAAGACACATTGCTCGCGCAAGCGACGAACCCACCCGGCCCTTCGTACGTCTACGACGCCGAAGGAGACGACGTGCAGGACAACAACATGGACCCTTCCAGCGAGCCCTTCTGTTTGCCTGCGATGGCGAATCTTACCTTGATCACCAACGGGGCCGATCAAGCCGCGAGCTACCACAGCTTGCCCGGCGGCGATTGGTTGAATTCGGTGGTGCATGGTGTGTCGGATGCCGGCATTGAAATCCAGCACTACTTGACGTGTGACGGGTTCAACGCCATGTTGCCCAACCAGTATGGATTTTTGACCTTGAGAAATTGGCGCGTGTGGGGCGATGAAAGCCAGGGAGGAGACATCCTGCGCGGACGCTACATGGGCAATTACGGCGCACAAAGCGCCTTGGAAGGCTGGTTGACCGACAGCACCAATGTGATTGAACCGGTGCTTGTGGACGGTGCGTTTGCGCTTGAAAATGGCATGATTGTCGACGGCTTGGATCCCCGTGCCCAGACAGGCGGCACCGTGAACGACTATTACTTGCCCTCCGATGACCGTCTCGAGCCTGCGACATTTCATGGGGCGCTTGAGCCTGGGGAGACACCGTGGTTTGCCTCTTGGTCCTACCTCGCCCAACAAGGGCTGATCGAAACTGAAAATGTGGCCGAAGGGGAAGGCTGTACCTATGCGTTGGCATGCAATTACGACGCCGCCGCGACCGCCGAAGATGGCTCTTGTGAATTCACTTCTTGCGCGGGTTGCATCTACGATTGGGCCTGCAATTACGACGCCTCTGCGTTGTTGGACGATGGCAGCTGTGAGCGCGAAACATGCGGGGGATGCACCTTCATGTTGGCGTGCAACTACGACCCTGCTGCAACGCAAGACGACGGGTCTTGCACCTACGAGGAATGCCAGGGTTGCACCTACCCGGGTTCAACCAATTACGACCCTTCTGCCTTGATTGACGATTTCAGCTGTGAGATTGCAGTCGCTGAAACGTGCTACGGCGACCTGAACGGCGACGGGGTGGTCAGCACCCTCGATCTTCTCGACTTCTTGTCCGTGTACGGCAGTGCCTGCGAAGACTGAGCCTGCGTGACGGGTCAGCCAATGATGTTGCGCACGTCCTTGAAAAACGTTCGCAGGGCGACTTTGGGCTCGACGCCTTGCTTCTCAGCTTCCTCCAACACGCGTTTCGCGCCCAAAATGTTGGTCAAGCGGTCTCCCAATTCAGCCACGTCGTTCGCGTCGTCGTCCATGGACGCGTAGACCTCCTGCTCGAGCTTGTCGAGGGCGGCCATGTCATGCTCGGCAATGAGCTTCCGAATTTCAGCGGCATTCATGAGGCACAGGCTTGGGCGAGTTCAGAAACCTTGTCTTTTTTCGCGGTGGCGAACTCCTCAATGAGCTTGCCGTCCTTGAAGCCGGCGAAGTAGGGAAGGTCATTGATTTTGAAGGCTTGCTTGACATCCAAGTGCTCCTCCACATCCACATCAATGAAGGTCACGTCGGCCAGAGCTTCGTCTGATTTCAAGGAATTGACGTGGGGGGCCAACAACTTGCACACCCCGCACCACGACGCATGGAAGCGAATGAAAAGGCGGGGTTGGCTTTTGATTTGGTCGATCAGGTCGGGCAATTTCATGTCTTGGAGGTTTCGAATGCAAACATGCAAACAAGTCGGCATTCGAGTGGTTCGATGAGGGCGCTTTCTGTGTCATCTGAGGCACACGAGGACGACTACCTTTGCCGCATGAATACACGGGCACAACATCTCGAGGCGTTTGGTCGGTTGTTGGACATCATGGATGACCTTCGGGAGAAGTGTCCATGGGATCGAAAACAAACCTTCGAGTCGCTGCGCCACCTCACCATCGAGGAGACGTACGAGTTGGCCGACGCGATTCTGGACAAGGACGTGGACGAGATTCGGAAGGAGACCGGCGATTTGATGTTGCACATGGTTTTCTATGCCAAACTCGGATCGGAACTGCCGAAGGAAGAAGGGGGCTACGACATCGCGGATGCCTTGCACGGCATTTGTGACAAGCTTGTGGAGCGGCACCCCCACATCTACGGGGACGTGGATGCCAACGACGAGGAAACCGTCAAGGCCAATTGGGAAAAACTCAAACTCAAGGAGGGAAAGAAGTCGGTGCTTGAAGGCGTCCCGAAGTCGCTGCCCAGTTTGGTCAAGGCGTACCGTGTGCAGGACAAGGTGCGCGGCGTGGGGTTTGATTGGGACAATGCCGGACAGGTTTGGGACAAGGTGCAAGAGGAGTTGGGGGAGTTGCGCGAGGAATTGGAGGCCCCAAAGCCAAACCAAGGACGGGTCGCCGATGAGTTCGGAGACGTTTTGTTTGCGCTGATCAACTACGCCCGATTCGTGGATGTCAATCCAGACGAAGCGCTGGAGCGCACCACACGCCGGTTCATCGGCCGCTTTCAACACCTCGAGGATGCCGTTCGGGCCGACGGAAAGGACCTGACCAACATGACCCTGGCAGAGATGGACGTGTATTGGGATCGCGCCAAGGCCTCGGAGAAGACGGGATGACAACCTGAGGCATGCGCAATTGAAAGCGTCGCCGTACCTTCCGGTTCCTGAACAAACGCAGCTCGGCCAAGCAGCGGCTGCACATTGAACACACAACATGAGAATTTGGATTGCAGCGGCCTTGGGCTGCTTGATGGGCGTCGGCGCTTGGGCGCAACAAGAGACTCCGCAACGCGTCAACACCAACGTGTTCCGTCAGCTGGGACAGGAATTGCCCACGCCCAACGTGTACCGGACGGCGTCTGGTGCCCCAGGTCACGCATACTGGCAGCAAAACGCGGACTACAACATGAAAATCCGCTTGGACGACGAGACACAACGCATTGACGGCTCCGAGACCATCACCTACACCAACAACAGCCCTGACGAACTGCGGTACGTCTGGATTCAGCTGGACCAAAACGTCCGTGCTTTGGACAGCGACAGCTACAAAATCCGTGAGTCCTCCTTGGACGGCGACACGTACTTCAGTGATTTGGAGCGGTTGGAGCCCACCTTCGACGGGGGATTCAAAATCCAAAAGGTGGTGGATGCTGCGGGCAAAGCACTTGACTACACCATCAACAAGACGATGATGCGCATCGATTTGCCGCGTCCCTTGAAGCCGGGCAACCAATTCAAGTTCAGCATCGATTGGTGGTACAACATCAACGACCGCATGGAAATCGGAGGTCGCAGCGGCTACGAGTACTTCGAAGACGAGGACAACTACCTCTACACCATTGCCCAATTCTACCCGCGCATGGTCGTGTACAGCGACAACGAGGGGTGGCAGAACAAGCAGTTCCTCGGCAATGGGGAATTCACCCTGAACTTCGGCGACTATCACGTTGAATTGACCGTGCCCTCGGACCACATCGTGGCCTCCACAGGGACGCTGTCCAACCCCAAGTCGGTGCTGACTTCAGCCCAACGTCGCCGCTTTGAGCAGGCGAAGAAGGCATTCGACCAGCCTGTGGTCATTGTGACCGAGGAAGAAGCCCGCGAGAACGAAGCCACCAAGGCATCTGGTGAGAAGACTTGGATCTTTGACGCCAAGAATGTCCGCGACTTTGGTTGGGCGTCGAGCCGCAAATTCATCTGGGATGCGATGGCGGTGAAGGTGGGCAACAAGACGCCTTTGGCCATGAGCTATTACCCCAAGGAGGGCAACCCGTTGTGGGAGCAGTACAGCACCAAGGCCGTGGCCCAAACCCTCAAGACCTACAGCAAGCACACCATCGACTACCCTTATCCGGTGGCCATTTCGGTCAACGCCAAGAGCATCGGCATGGAGTACCCCATGATTTGCTTCAACTACGGTCGGTGTGAGGAAGACGGCACGTACAGCGAGCGCACGAAGTATGGCATGATTGGCGTGATCATCCACGAGGTGGGCCACAACTTCTTCCCCATGATCATCAATTCTGACGAGCGTCAGTGGACGTGGATGGACGAGGGGCTCAACACGTTTGTGCAGTTCTTGACGGAGAAAGAATTCGACCGCGACTACCCCTCGCGCCGCGGCAGCGCCCGCAACATCCGAGACTACATGGGCGGGGACAAGACGCGGATCAGCCCCATCATGACAAACTCGGAGTCGATCTACCAATTTGGCAACAACGCCTACGGCAAGCCGGCCACGGCGCTCAACATCCTGCGTGAGACGGTGATGGGGCGCGAGTTGTTTGACCATGCCTTCAAAGAGTACAGCCGCCGTTGGGCGTTCAAGCACCCGTCACCTGCGGATTTCTTCCGGACCATGGAGGATGCGTCAGGGGTGGATTTGGACTGGTTCTGGCGTGGATGGTTCTACACCACAGACCACTGCGACATCGCCATGGAGGACATCAAGTGGTTGCAAATGGAATCGGGCAATCCCGATGTGGAAGCGGCGCTTCGCAACGAGGCAGATGAGCGGAAGCCGGAAGACGTCACGCAGATGCGAAACGCAGATGGCGGCATTCCGGTGTCTTACTTGGAGGCCGATCCCACACTGAACGACTTCTACACCACCACAGGCAAGTACGAGGTGCTCGAGTTGGACCGCCAAGAGGCTGCCGAGGCGATGGCCAAACTGAGTGACGACGAGAAGGCCCTTTTGGCCAGTGGCAAGCAGTACTACGAGATCACGTTCCGCAACATTGGTGGATTGGTCATGCCGTTGATCCTCGAATTCGAATACGAGGATGGCGAGCGCGAGGTGCGTCGCATTCCCGCGGAGATTTGGAAGATGAGCGAGCCGACCGTGACCAAGGTCTTTGTCACTGACCGTCCCGCTGCGCGCATCACGTTGGATCCCTACTTGGAAACTGCAGATGTGGACATGGGCAACAACGTCTGGCCCCCGCGGCCGGAGCCCACGCGTTTCGAAGTCTTCCAAGGGAGTGGCTACAGCCGCTACCGCTCAGGTGGGGAGAACCCCATGCAGCGGGCCCGTCGCGATGCAGCGCTTCAAGCGCCAGCCGAAGGAGAATAAGCGAGGCGCCCCGATCAACCGAAGATCATCATCAGCCCGATGGCGGCTGTGGCCAAGGCCACACCCCATCGGGCTTCTTTGTTGGGGCGGTCTCCGAGCAGTGCCATTCCTGCGGCCGTCGCAAGCACGATGACACTCAAGTTGAGCAAGGGGATGACCATGGCGCGTTCCATGATTTGGACGTCGAAGGCGCGCAACAAGAAGTAGAGGGACGCAAAGTTGGTCACGCCCAACAGGACGCCTCCGAGCAGGTCTTTGCGCTTGGGCATGCCATGGCCGAGTTGGAGCTGATGCGCGACGCCCACAACGCCGCCCAGGGTGAATGGCACGGAAGCAAACGCCATCTGCATGCCCGGTGCATCCAAACTCGGGTCGGTGGAATACCAGCCAAACACCAAATCAATGCATCCGCTGCCCGCAAACATCACGAGGGGCATCCACCAAAGTCCGCGAGCGAGGCCAGAAGAGGAAGGGTTGCGTTCACCTGAGCGCGAAGACAGGTACACCGCGGGAAACGCGAGGGAGAGGCCCAACCACTGTCCCCAGTGAATTTCGTGCATGCCGTCGGCCAAGGCCAACACCAGGACCGGGATGGCCATCGACAGTTTGGTCGCAATGGTGGCCACGCTGATGCCGAGCTCTTGGGAGCACGTGGCGGTCAACCGGAAGAGGGGGTAGAAACACACGCCAATCAACGAAAGGGGAAGGATCCAGGGTGCTTGAATGCTGGCGTGCATGGCATCCACGCCTCCGGCGAGCATCCAACCCAGTCCGCCTGCCACGAAGTAGTTCAACGTGATCGCCCATGCGGTTCGGATGCCCCATCGTTTGAAGCTCGAAAAGAGGAGGTAAATGAGCACGGTGCTCAGGATGGTGGCCAGAAAACTCAGCATGTCGCTTCTGGATTGTGCCAAACCTCGAGCACATCGCGCCCCATTGGTTGGGTGTCTCTGGCAGGCCAAGAGGGAATTGCAGGAGCTTTCAGCCCTGTCTGAAGTGCAGCGGAGGCATGAAAGACGTGAAGCTCGTCCCAACATCCAGCATCCAACACGCCGCGCGCCACCTGGGCGCCACCTTCAATCATGCATGCCGCCACATCGCACTTCGCTTTGAATTGCGTCCACCACGCTTCAGAGAAAACATCGCCTTCCAGGCCAACCACGGCGTATCCTTTTTCGCGCCATGCGTCCATGTGATTTGAAGACACCTCTGCCAAAGGGCACAACAACGTGGCGAATTCAGATTCACCTTGTGGCGCTCCTTCCAGCCATGCCGTCTGGCCTGAAGTCAGGATGAATCGCTTGGGATTGCTTCCGGGAACAAGCCTCGTTGTGAGGGCAGGGGCGTCCACGAGCCATGTGCGCAGGCCCACGAGGATGCCGTCGTGTGCTGCACGAAGGCTGTGCGTGTGACGGCCAGACGACGCCCCTGTCAAGGGGTGCCCTCCGCGTCCCACATCGGCACAGACCTCGGGGTCCAAAAACCCGTCACTGCTTTGGGCCCACTTGAGCGTAATCCAAGGCCGAGGGGAAGTCATGGCATGCACAAATGGACGGATCAAAGCACGCGCCTCGCGCTCAAGGCAACCCACCTCCACGTTTACGCCAGCTTGTGTCAACCGAGACACTCCGCGACCAGATACTTTGGGGTTGGGATCTTCCATCGCGACCACCACGCGGCCAACCCCTCGTGTCACGAGCAAATCGGCGCAGGGAGGTGTTTTGCCAGTGTGGCTGCAAGGTTCCAAGGTGACGTAGGCTGTGGCGGCGGACAGGTCGGTTCCTTCTCGGACCTGCTTCAAGGCGTTGACTTCCGCGTGCGCCTGGCCAAAGGTGGCGTGCCACCCTTCTCCCAGCATCCGATCGTCTTGCACCACCACACATCCAACCATGGGGTTGGGCCACGTCGTGAGACGGCCCCGTGCAGCGAGTTCAAGTGCCCGTTGCATCCAGCGGAGGTCGCTGGACGTCCAGCTCATGCGTCTTTGTTGCTGCAGGCCTGCAGGGTGTTCTGCATGAGCGAGGCGATGGTCATGGGGCCGACGCCACCAGGGACAGGAGTGATCCAGCTGCACTTGGGGGCCACGTTGTCAAAGTCGACGTCTCCTGTAAGGCGCGAACCTGACTTTCTGGAAGCGTCAGGGATGCGGTTGATGCCCACATCAATGACAACCGCGCCTTCCTTGACCATGTCTTCGGTGACGAAATGCGCCCGGCCGATGGCTGCCACCAAGATGTCGGCCCGTCGGGTGTGCTCTGCCAAGTTTTGGGTTCGGCTGTGGCAGACAGTCACAGTGCAGTTGCCTGGTGCCCCATTGCGTCGAAGCAAGAGCGCCATCGGCGTGCCCACAATGGAGCTGCGTCCCAAGATGACGGCATGCTTCCCCTGGGTGTCGATGCCAGCCCTGTCAAGCAGGGACATGATGCCCATGGGGGTGGCAGGCAAAAAGCAGGGGAGGTCCAACGCCATTTTGCCAGCATTGACAGGGTGGAAGCCGTCGACGTCTTTGGTCGGGAGCACCGCTTCCAGCACTTCTTGGTCGTCAATGTGGTCGGGGAGGGGGAGTTGAACAATGAAGCCGTCGATGTCCGGATTGTCGTTGAGCTCACGCACGACGCTCAGCAGTTCAGACTGGGTGATCGAGGTGGGTTTCTCGACAAGGGTGCTGTCAAACCCAACGCGCGCGCACGCTTTCACTTTGTGTCCCACGTAGGCGCGGCTGGCCGGATTGTCACCCACCAAGACAGCCGCGAGGTGAGGCCGTTTCAACCCTCGATCCAAACGGGCCTGGACCGCCTCGGTCAATTCTGCTTCGATGGCCAATGAGGTGGCCTTCCCGTCCAAAATCTGCGTCATGCTGCGAATCTACAAGTGCGTGTCAAAGTCATCATCGACCCCGGCCTGGCATGCGTATCCCGGGGATGCGTGGCATGCCTCCTTTGGCCATCATGCCCATGACCTTTTTCATGTCTTCAAATTGCTTCAGCAAGCGGTTCACTTCTTCCACACTTCTTCCACACCCCTTGGCGATGCGGCTGCGACGACTGCCGTTGATGATGCCGGGTTCCGCGCGTTCAGAAGGAGTCATGGATTGAATGATGCTCTCAATCCCCACAAACGCGTTGTCATCCACATCGATGCCTTTCAACGCCTTGCCCATGCCGGGAACCATGCCGAGCAAGTCTTTGACATTGCCCATCTTCTTGATCTGTTGGATTTGGGCCAAGAAGTCGTCGAGGTCAAACGTGTTCTTGCGGAGTTTGGCTTCAAGGCGTTGGGCCTCTTTTTCGTCGATGGCCTCTTGGGCGCGTTCGACAAGCGACACCACGTCTCCCTTGCCCAGGATTCGGTCCGCCATCCGCTCTGGGTGGAAGACGTCCAGCGCATCCATCTTTTCGCCCGTGCCGACAAACTTGATGGGCTTGCCCACCACGGAGTAGATGCTCAAAGCAGCACCGCCGCGGGCGTCGCCGTCGAGTTTGGTCAAGATCACGCCGCTGAAGTCGAGGCGGTCGTTGAAGGCTTTGGCCGTTTGAACGGCGTCTTGACCCGTCATGGCATCCACCACAAACAGGATTTCATCGGGCTGCACGGCGTCTCGAACCGCGGTGATCTCGTCCATCAAGACTTCGTCGATGGCCAAACGACCTGCTGTATCGACGATGACGGCACCGTAACCTTCAGCTTTCGCCTTGGCCATGCCTCTCTGTGCAATGCCCACGGCATCCTTGACCCCAGGTTCAGAGTAGACATCGGCTCCGACGCTTTCACCCACCACGTGAAGTTGGTCCACGGCTGCGGGACGGTGCACGTCACATGCAATCAAGAGAGGCTTTCGGCCAGACTTGGCAATCCGCGCCGCCAATTTTCCGGCATGCGTTGTTTTACCAGCGCCTTGAAGGCCGGCCAGCAGAATGGTGGAAGGCTTGCCTTTGAGCTCCATGGGGGCCGCTGCCTCGCCCATCAACTTGGTCAATTCCTCATGCGTGATTTTGATGAGGAGTTGTCCTGGTTGAATGGAAGTCAAGACTTCGCGGCCCAAAGCTTGGTCTTTGACCGTTTTGACAAAATTCTTGGCCGTCTTGAAATCAACGTCAGCGTCGAGCAGTGCCTTGCGTACTTCTTTCAACGTGTCACCGACGTTCACTTCCGTGATGGAGCCGTGTCCTTTCAGGACTTTGAAGGCGCGTTCAAAGCGCTCTTGGAGATTCTCAAACATGTTACAATTGGCCTCTTAATGTGGGGCGAAACGGGGACAAAGGTACTTCGGATGTAACCCAAATCCACTTGTTGCGTAGGACCCCTTTACCATGCGACGAATATGTATAATATTTCGACGAATGACGATTTTTATCTGTCATTCATGGTCTTTTCAACGACGAGTTGTATATTTAGGGTGAAATAATCTTTTCAAATCATGCGAACGAACATTTGCCTCGCCTTTATGGCCCTCTTCGCTTTGGTCCCTTTCACGGGTGTCAATGCGCAGTATTCGTTGACGGTGGAGTCCTCTCCAGCCGTTGGCGCCGGTGGTACTGTTTACCGATTCTACGTCAATGCCAATGACGCCACGGACAAGATTTCCGCGGTGTTCGGCAACGACCAAGCACATCTGGTAATCAATACCCCCGCCGGTATTTTTAACAGCCCTGCGAACACCAATTGGAGTGCAGCAGGTCTCAACCCTGCCTTTGCGGCCTTCTTCCCCGACCAGGTGGACGACAGCTACGCAACCATCAACTTGGATGGTCCTGCATCGACTTCTGGCATCGCCAGTGCAGCGGATCCTTCCATTGTGGAGGACGCAAACTTGTCTCCAACCATCAGCGGTTACTTCACCGCAGGCGGGACAGGTCTCGATGTCAACACCTTGACCGGTGGGTCGTGGTACGTGTTGAATACGGCTGGCAATGCTTTGCCCGACGCCAACAACCGTTGGTTGATTGCTCAAATCACAACAACAGGCTCCATCTCTGGACAGATGAACTATCAGGTTTTCCCGCTTGGTGTGGGAGCCAACCAGGTTCAGTCGTCTGTTGCGTTTGACGGAACAGGCACTTTCGGTGGAGGAGGGTCTTCAACCACCCCCGGTTGTACCGACGCCTCAGCATGCAACTATGACGCTGACGCCGACGAAGACGACGGCTCTTGCACATACCAGACAGATCCTTTGTTGAACTGCGATGGTACATGCATCAACGACGCCGATGCCGACGGCATTTGTGACGAAAATGAAATTCTCGGTTGCACGGTCGAAGCGGCATGCAACTACAACCCTGCAGCCACAGACAACGATGGCTCTTGTGCCCAAAACGACGAATGCGGCGTTTGTGGTGGAACAGGTATCCCCGCAGGCGATTGCGACTGCAATGGTAACCAGTTGGATGCGTTAGGCGTTTGCGGCGGTTCATGTTCAGCTGATGCTGACGCAGATGGCATTTGTGACGACGCTGACGATTGTGTGGGCTCATTGGACGCATGTGGCGTTTGCAATGGCCCCGGTGAAATTTACGCCTGCGGATGTTCTGACATTCCCGCAGGCGATTGCGATTGCGACGGAAACGTGCTCGACGCATGTGGCGTCTGCGGCGGCTCAGGTGTGGATGCGGATGCCGATGGCATTTGTGACGACATTGACGAGTGCGTTGGTCAACTCGACGAGTGCGGTGTTTGCAACGGAGACGGCAGCTCTTGCGCCGACCCATGTGCTGCAGCTGCTGCGGCAAGCGCTTACAGCTTGACGGTGGAATCTTCCCCAGCCGTGGGTGCGGGAGGTACGGTGTACCGCTTCTATGTGAACGCCCAAGACGCCAATGACAAAATCTCAGCGGTGTTTGGCAATGATCAGGCGCATCTGATCATCAACACGCCTGCTGGCATCTTCAACAGCCCAGCCAACACCAACTGGAGTGCGGCTGGATTGAACCCTGCTTTTGCGGCATTCTTCCCTGATCAAGTGGACGACAGCTACGCCACCATCAACTTGGATGGCCCAGCGTCAACTTCTGGTGTTGCAGCCGCAGCCGATCCTTCCATTGTGGAAGACGCTGCTTTGAGCCCCACCATTTCAGGATACTTCACTGCAGGTGGCACATCTCTTGATGTGAACACGTTGACAGGCGGTTCATGGTATGTCTTGAACACTGCAGGCAATGCGTTGCCTGATGCAAACAACCGCTGGTTGATTGCGCAGATCACCACGACAGGTTCCATTTCTGGCCAAATCAACTACCAAGTCTTCCCACTCGGTGTGGGTGCGGACCAGGTTCAGGTCTCCATGCCATTTGACGGGACGGGCACCTTCGGCGGTGGTTCTGACATCGTTTGTGGCTGCATCGACGACACAGCTTGCAACTACAATGCGGACGCCACCAACGACGACGGCTCTTGCACGTACCAAACAGATCCTTTGTTGAACTGTGACGGCACTTGCATCAACGACGCCGACGGCGACGGTGTGTGTGACGAAAACGAAGTGTTGGGCTGCACCGTTGAGGCGGCTTGCAACTACAACCCAGCTGCGACAGACAACGACGGCTCTTGCGCCCAAAACGACGAGTGCGGCGTGTGCGGCGGAAGCGGCATCGCTGACGGCGCTTGTGACTGCGACGGCAACGTTCTCGACGAGTGCGGCGTTTGCGGTGGCGAAGGCATTGCCGACGGTGCTTGCGATTGTGACGGAAACGTCCTCGACGCTTGTGGCGTTTGCGGTGGCTCAGGTGTGGATGCGGATGCCGACGGCATTTGCGATGACATCGACGACTGCGTGGGTGCCATTGACGGTTGCGGTGTGTGCAACGGTGACGGAACGACCTGCACGGGTTGTGCCGATCCTGCTGCCAGCAACTATGACGAAAACAACATTTTCGCTGACAACGGGCAGTGTGTGTATGCGACCACGTTCAACGTGGACATGAACTGCTTTGATAACGCTGGTGCCAGCGTGAATGGCGCGACCAGCTTCACGGACGTGTTTGTGACAGGTCCTCTGTTGGGATGGGCTGGCAACGATGGCTACAATGCCCTCACTGACGACGATGGCGATGGCATTTACTCTGTGACCCTCGACTTCCCTGCCGGTGACATCGAGTACAAGTATGGCATCAACGGATTCGCAGATCAGGAGAACTTGATTGACGACATGCAGAATGGTGGCGATTGCGCCCCAGTGACGGATTATGCCGGTTACGCCAACCGTCAGGTGGCTGCGGGCGCAACGGCCGACGACACTTACGGTTCTTGCACTTCTTGCGCAGATCAAGTTGAGCCCGTCAACCTCACCTTCCAGGTGGACATGAACCAGTATGCCGAAGGATATGCCTATGGTGGAGTGTTTGTGAACGGCAGCTTCAACAGCTGGTGTGGTGGTTGCAACCCCATGTCGGACGACGATGCCGATGGCATTTGGACGTTGACGGTCAGCCTCCTTCCTGGTACATACGAGTACAAGTTCACCCTTGACGGATGGAACTACCAGGAGGAATTCGCGGGTGGTGAATCCTGCACATCGACCATCGATGGCTTCACCAACCGTTCGGTGACCCTTGAAGCTGAAACAACATTGCCAGCCGTATGCTGGGAGTCTTGCGATGTTTGCCCTGCCATCGAAGATGTGCTGGGTTGCATGGACGATGCGGCCAACAACTA
>JBMZAL010000004.1:0-19682 GCA_049611325.1 Flavobacteriales bacterium | reverse complement strand
TGGGCGTGGACGTCAACACCTCCAAGAGCCAGTTGTCCCGCGGTCGCAAGCAATTGCAAGCCTTCTTGGCCGCCATGTCGCAACGGGCCAAGCCACAATCTGACCTCCCCTCGAACCCCACGGACTGAAAAAAGTCAACCGTCGAGCAACCATTTCACCGAATCCTCGTTATCCAAACGTGGTGACCCCATAAGACCACCGACATTCAACAAAAAGACCATGACATTCACGTCGAACAACATGCCTCCCTTGGACGCCACAGATGCGCCTTGGACGGATGCAGAAATGCGCATCCGGGAGACGATGCTTGCAAGCGAGGCCGACGCCCCAGAGGGATTGGAGTCTCAAGTCTTTGAGGCGTTGGATGCATCGAAACCTGCTTCCCAGACGTCGTCGTTGTTGCGCCGTGGTGCCCTTTTGGTGGCCAGCGGCGTGGCTGTGGCAGCCTTCTTTTGGCCCACGGAGGACGTGGTGGTGAACGCGGCCTCAACGCAGGAAGCACCTGTCATGACTGTCGATGACCCAGTGACAACAGCTGGACCGAACGCGGAGGCGCCTGCAGTGCAAGTGCTGTATGAAGAAGTGGCTGACGCTCCTCAAGCAGAGGATGTCATGACAGAAGCCGAAGTTGACGGTGCGGGGAACGTCAACGTGCCCATGGAACCGATCGAGAACCTCGAAGGGCTTCCCACCACAGAGTTGGAGGGAGGCAACGACGGGGAACGGTTCCCACTCAAATCTGAGAAAGCGGCACCTGCCACCGAGCGCCGAGAAGCGACCCTGGAAGTCAAGCAGTAACTTGACCCCTCCATGAGGAGGTTGAACATCAACAACGTGATGCATCGTTGCGGGCTGCTGTGGCTCGGCATGTTTCTATGTGTGGGTGCGTGGTCTGCGGATCGGACCCCCAAGGATTCCATCGTTGTGGACGGCCAATACCTTCGGGTGATTGCAGACGTGCGCATCGACACCTCGGCATGGCAAGTCAGCGCGTCAGAGAAAGATTGGTGGTTTGGCGTCGGTTGGGACATCCAAGCTTCTCCCTTGTCAGCCCCGGGCACCCACATTTCCACGTTGGACTTGTTTTCCAACCGTCCGGCCTTGCGCGTGGAGCGCCAACAGGTGATGCGAAAGGGCGGAGGGCGTTTGGGTTTGTTTGCCGAACATTCTCAACCTTGGACGTTCTCCTCGGAGGACGTTTCCGAGAATGCCAAAGGCTGGATTTGGGGAGACGAAGGGCAGGGATCGTCGTCCATTCAACAATTCACCCTGACTCCTGACAGCCTGGCCTTTGAGAGAGACACGACCCTGGCGCCCTTGTCCCCGGGTCATGCCGTTCGCGTGGGCGTGAGTTGGGAAGGCCATCCCATGGGGGGGTGGCGTCCGCGCGCGGCAGTGTCGGGATTTGCGTGGAGACCCTTTGGGTGGTCGCTACGAGCGCCAGGTGACCCAGCGTCCTGGATGGCGACGGATGCGTCGGACACGTTTCAGCGCGAAGCCATGTGGCGGGCAAGGATGCGGCTGGAGTTGGGCTTGGTGCTGGATTTGGGGGAAAGCTATCCGTCCGCGCGATCTGCGGCTCAATTCAGGGTGGATGCATTCTGGTTGCCGGGCAGTATGGGCGGGCTCTTCCTCTCCTTGGTGATGTCGCCTACAAGACGTTGACGAGATTCGTTGTACTTTGGGTGCATGCTGTCCCGCTTGTCACCATTCTCATTTCGTGCGCTGCTCGGAGCCACGATTGTGGCATGGGGTGGTGTGTGTAGTACGTCTGCACAAGCGCAGGTGGACGTTGTGAATGGCGGATTTGAAGCTCATTCGATGTTGCCCAATGCCTCAGGTCAGTTTCACTTGGTGGACGGATGGGCACATGGAGGCGGCGCGGAAGGCATGCCGGATTACTACCACCAATTTGGGACCAGTGGCGGCGATTTGCCGCAGACCCCCCTCGCCAAGGTGAGTGCTTTCAAAGGGCGTGCCATTGCGGGTTTTGTGGCGTACACGGACGACCAAAACCCAAGGCACGAATACGTGGTAGGGCGCTTGTCGGAGCCCCTTGAAGTGGGTCAGCGCTATCAAATGCATTTTGCCATCACCTCAGGCCGCGTGCACGATTGGGTCAATGCCGGTTTGGGAGTGAGTGGATTGGGGGTGGCGCTTTCCACGGAAAAACCAACCCAACAAGGGCATGAAAGGTTGGACCTCGAGCCGCAGTTCGAAATTCACGAGGCGCTCTACGACCGAAACTGGCGCGAACTCACGTTTGTGTTCACGGCCACAGAGGCTTTCGAACATCTCACGTTGGGCCTCTTTGGCGACATGCCCAACGTCAGGCGAGAAGAGCCAGGAACACGAACCATGGCGTACTACTTCGTCGATGACTTTGGCATTGAAGAGGTAAGCAATGAGCTCATGTCAGAAGAGGAGCTGGATCGCGGAGAGCGTGGTTTTGACCCTGCACCCGGCGTGTTTGCGCCCAATGCATTCTCGCCCAACGGAGACGACCTCAACGACACGTGGGTTTGGTCGATGCCTCAAGGTCAAACCGGCCAACTCTCGGTGGTGAACCGCTGGGGACTCGAAGTGTGGCAAGGCCAGGTTTCCGCCAACCTGGGGTGGGATGGCACCGATGCAGCCGGTGACTTGGTGAATCCTGGGATGTATGCGTGGCGGATGGTTCTGGGCGAGGCGTTCGAGGGCCAAAGCGTGTGGAAAGGTTGGGTGACCCTTGTCAAGTGAGCGCAAAAACGGTTTGGCATGTTCATCCACGCACGGCGTGGCCTGTGGATCTCCCTGGAGGTCTTGAAGGGGCTTGGGACGGTTGGTCGGCCAAACCGGATCTCACATCAACTTGGGATGCCTCCCACAGGGAGGCGGTCATGCGTGTTTTGGACGCACAATACACGGCTTCGGGACTGACCTTGCCCGAGAGTGTTCGCTCACTCACACATCCTGATTGCCGCGTTGTCACGGTGGGTCATCAACTGGTGTTGGCTGGAGGTCCTGCGTTTTTTCATCACAAGATTCTCACGGCCATTCGCGTCGCCCGTGGCTTGTCCAAGGTGTCCGGTCAACCCGTGGTACCCGTGTTTTGGATGGCCAGTGAAGACCACGATTGGAAGGAAATTGCCACTGTGCACGGTGCCACGCGTGCCCACGATTGGGTTCCGGCTCACCCCGAAGTGCCTCACCCCGTGGGGGACCTTGAATTGAAAGGCGTGGAGGAGTGGCTCCACACGTGGATGGCGGATGGGCTTGACGCCGCCACGGCAGCGGACATGCAGGCGGATGTCGAGGCGGCTGTGACGGCGGGCGAAACGATGTCTGGTTTGATGCGTCGTTGGTTGCACCGTTGGTACGGCGCAGAGGGGTTGCTCGTGTTGGATCCTCAGGATGCGCAGCTGAAAGCCTTGGGGGCGTCATTGTGGGCCAAAGAGTTCGAAGGCGACGGCGTACACGCGGCCTTGCGAGGCTCGGAAGCCATGGACGGGCCTGCGCATGTCCGAGAAAACAATGTGTTTTGGATTGATGAATTCCAAGGGCGCAAGGGCGTGATTCGGACAGAAGAGGACCGAGGATGGCAGGCAGGCGACATCTCCTTGGGCGAGGCCCGCGACGGATGGCATTCCTGGGCTTCCGCAAACGCCATGTCTTGCAGTCCAGGTGTCTTGCTTCGTCCGCTTTACCAAGAATTGCTGCTCCACAGTGCAGCGGTGGTTCTGGGGCCAGGAGAGTGGGGTTACTGGAAACAATTGCCCCAAGCCTTTGCCCATCATGGTTTGACCTTTCCCGCCCTGCGTCTGAGGGACCATGGGGTGGTCGTGTCTCAAGAAGCCCGCGCGTGCGGTTGGACGCTGGCGGAGGGCTGGCTGCACAACGAGGCGTGGGATCGCTGGGTGTTGGACACGTGGATGTTGGAATGGAGGGAAGGTGTGCAGAGACAGGAAGAGGCCCTGGTCGAATGGAATCGAAATCTCCAGGCGTGGGCGTCCGACATTTCGCCCGAATTGAAAGGTCCTGCTGGGGCGTTGGAGGCGACCACGGCCAAGGCGTGGAAGCAGTGGATGGCCAAGTTGCGGAAGTCTTTGAAAGGCTCAAGGGCCCAAGCATGGGCTTCTGCCCGGCGCGGTTGTGAATCGCTGATGCGCGCGGGCGTCCCGCAAGACCGTTGGGCCAACTGGCATGTTTTGGCCCAAGGTCAGGCCGAGGCTTGGAAGGCGCAGTGGCTGTCCAAGACCGATGCGCTTGAGACGGTGGTTTGGGTTTTGGAGGACTCAAACGGGGGGATTGAAGGGTCTGAAGACAACTCGTCGCCTTCAAATTAGGACCGCATTGAAGCGGCAGATATTTTTGCCGGCCTCATGTCCAACGAAGCACACCACCTCAAGCCCGCCCTCGATGAGCAAGGGTTGAACGCGTCCCCCCAATTGCCGGATGGCGTCAAGAATTACTTGATTGACATCGACGGCACCATCACGGAAGATGTTCCCAACGAAGAGCCGGAGCGCATGGCCACATGCGAGCCGTTTCCAGACGCCTTGGAAACGTTGAACAAGTGGTACGATGAAGGTCACATCATCACCTTCTTCACCTCGCGCACTGAGGACCACCGCGAGGTGACCGAAGCGTGGCTCGACCGCCACGGCTTCAAGTACCAAGGCTTGTTGATGGGCAAGCCCCGCGGCGGAAACTACCACTGGGTGGACAACCACATTGTGCGCGCCACCCGCTACGAAGGGCGGTTCACCGATTTGGTGAGGGAGCAAAAGACCGTGGAGGTCTTCAAGGGCGAAGAATAATCTTACTTGTAAGCTTGGGCGTCGAGATGGCGCTGCAAGATCAAACTCGCAGCAATCGCGTCGAGGCTTCCCTTGGCGCGACGCTGCGATTTTTTCATGCCCCCTTTCAATTGAATTTGGGAAGCCTCAAGGGATGTGTTTCCCTCATCTACGAAATGAATGGGGAGGGAGGGCAGCGCCTTGCGCAGTTTCGCGGCCACCTCGTCAATGACCGTGGTGCTGTCGGTCGCGCCCCCGACAATCAGCATGGGCTTCCCAATGACCACGGCGTCAAAAGGTTCGCGTTGGTGCATGGGCAGCACTTCTTGAAGGAGCGAAGATGTCTCCACCGTGGCGTGCGGGGAACACGCAATCTGAAGGGCATCGGTCACAGCGACACCGGTGCGCCGAGCGCCCACATCCAATCCAAGGAGACGTCCCATGAAGGGCAAGGTACAGCAGGGTGGAGTGCTACCTTCGCGTCATGAATGAAAACGCATTGAGGCAACGCATCGAAGCCGCGTGGTCGGACCGGTCTTTGATCCAAACAGAGGAGGTCCGCGGCGCGGTGGCCGAAGTCATGGCACAGTTGGACGGTGGCACCTTGAGGGTGGCCCATCCCGAGGCGGATGGCACCTGGACGGTCAACGAGTGGGTCAAACAAGCCGTGTTGCTCAATTTCCCCATCCAAACCATGGAAACGGTGGAGGTGGGACCGTTCGAGTTTCACGACAAAATGCCGCTCAAGCGGGGCTACGCCGAGGCAGGCGTTCGCGTGGTGCCTCACGCTGTGGTGCGTTACGGCGCACATGTCGCGCCGGATTGCATCTTGATGCCCTCCTACGTCAACCTAGGCGCGTATGTCGGAGAACGGACCATGGTCGACACCTGGGCCACAGTGGGGTCCTGCGCCCAAATTGGCGCGGATGTTCACCTCAGTGGTGGGGTGGGCATTGGTGGGGTCCTCGAGCCACTTCAAGCGGCGCCTGTGATTGTGGAGGACGGCGCCTTCATCGGCTCACGATGCATTGTTGTGGAAGGTGTTCGGGTGGGCAAAGAGGCGGTGTTGGGCGCCAATGTCGTCCTCACGGCCAGCACGCCCATTGTGGATGTGCGCGGCGAGACCCCCGTTGAAACGCGCGGCGCAGTCCCACCACGGGCGGTCGTCATTCCAGGGACCCGTCCCAAGACCTTCCCCGCGGGCACCTACCAAGTTCCGTGTGCCTTGATCATCGGAGAGCGAAAGGAGAGCACCGATCGAAAAACCTCTTTGAACGACGTGCTTCGTCAACACGACGTCGCGGTGTAACTTTCCTCGCATGTCGCGCTCTGTCCTGTTCATTCAAACGGCCTTTCTGGGCGACGTGGTCTTGGCCACTTCGGCCCTGGAAGCTTGGCATGCCGCCCACCCCGAGGACAAAGTGGATGTGCTTGTTCGAAAGCCCATGGACGGGTTGTTTGAAGGCCATCCATGGTTGCGGCGCGTGCTTGCGTGGGACAAGCGCCCACGGGTCAAAGGCAAAGATTGGCGGCGGCTTGTGCGTGAGGTACGCCGCGGGCGATACGACGTGGTGGTCAACCTCCACCGACATGCTTCTTCCGGCATCCTCACGGCATTGAGCTTGGCGCCCATTCGCATTGGATACGCGAACAATCCGTTGGCGTGGCGTTTCACGCATCGGGTTCCGCACCGTTGGGGCGATGGCACCCATGAGGTGGAGCGACACGTGGGGCTTTTGGCTCCGTTTCTCAACGAACGCACGTCTGTGGCGGACCCCAAACTCTATCCCGGGCCCCTCCACGTGGCGGAGGCTGAAGCCGTTCAAGCGCGCGATGCGGTGCTTGTCATGCCGGGATCGCAATGGGCTACCAAGGCCTGGCCCGAAGGCCAGTTTGCGAAGTTTTTGGCGCAAACGGACCAGCGCATGGTGTTGATGGGCGCGCCCAACGAGCACGCCCTGTGCGCGCGTCTCGCGGAAGGTCATGATCACGTGACGAACGCCGCGGGAGCGCTGTCTTTGCTCGGCCTCGTTGCGGCCGTGGACATGGCCCGGGCCGTGGTGGTGAATGACAGTGCGCCCTTGCACGTGGCGTCGGCCACCGACACGCCCACAGTGGCCCTCTTTGCGAGCACCGTGCCGCGCTTTGGATTTGGCCCGCGGGCAAGCCAACACGTTGTGGTGGAGGCACCCTCCGAATTGCCTTGCCGTCCCTGCGGCATGCACGGCCGAAAGCGCTGTCCCGAGGGTCACTTCAAGTGCGGATGGGAGCTTTCGGTGCAGTCCGTGCTGGAGGCGCTGATGACGGTCCAGCGTACGTGAGTGAATTTGGGGATGAAGTGTGGATAAATCCGGCCCTCAAAGGGCGTGAATCCGGGGTGTTCCATGGCATCTTCGTAGTCCTTAAATCTTCGCAGCCATGCAATTCATCGTCTCGAGCAACCAGCTTCTTCGTCAACTCCAAACCTTGAGTGGCGTCTTGAGCAACAGCAATACGTTGCCCATCTTGGATCACTTCTTGTTTGAATTGGCGCCTGGCGAACTCGTCATGACCGCATCGGACTTGGAAACGACCATGTCGTCCAAAATGGAAGTGCGCACGGACGACACCGGATCCATTGCTGTGCCGGCGAAGATGTTGCTCGACATTTTGAAGGCCTTCCCAGACATTCCTTTGACCCTGAAGGTGGATGCGGCAACGCATGCAGTGGAGTTGACAAGTGATGCAGGCAAGTACAAGCTGACCGGCGCCAACGCCGATGAATTCCCACAGGCACCAGCGCTCGAAGGAGCCACCGGAGTGGACATGGGGGCGGGGACCTTGGTCTCTGCCATCAACCGTACGTTGTTCGCTGCGGGCAGCGACGATTTGCGCCCCGTGATGAGCGGCATCTTCTTCGAGTTGTACGCGGACAACGTGCGTTTCGTCGCGACAGATGCCCACCGCTTGGTGCGCTATGCCCGCACCGACGCTTCTGCGCCCGAAACGGCCTCGTTCATTGTGCCCAAGAAGCCTTTGACGTTGCTCAAGAATGCGGCGAGCGCAGCAGACTCAGTGAACATCTCCTTCACCGAGTCCAACGCCTGCTTCACGTTTGACGATGTGACCATCATGTGCCGTTTGATTGAAGGCAAGTACCCCAACTACGAGGCGGTCATCCCCAAGGACAACCCCAACCGGATGACCATCAACCGCAGCTTGTTCCTGCAGTCCATCCGACGCGCGGCCATTTTTGCCAACAAAACCACCCACCAAGTGCGCTTGCGCATCGCGGGGAGCGAGTTGACGGTGAGCGCCGAAGATTTGGACTTCGCGAATGAAGCCACCGAGCACTTGGCATGCAGCTACCACGGCGAGGACATGGAGATCGGCTTCAACAGCAAGTTCTTGGTCGACATGCTCAACAACCTCACTGCGGAGGAGGTGAACCTGGAATTGAGTGCCCCCAACCGTGCGGGCATCATTCGCCCCAGCGAACCGGAAGAGCCCGGAGAAGACGTGCTGATGCTCGTCATGCCCGTGATGCTCAACAACTGATTCAGCTTACCGACGAAGGTCCAAAGTGAGGCGGGCTCGTGCTTGTGCTCGCGCCGGCATTGGTCTGGTCGTCAGACTCGTCTGATTGCTCCGCAGCTTCGCGGGCGCGCTGGGCCAGGGTGTCCGGATGTTCAGGGTGTGCGGCCATCCACCACTCAGGCAACGGGGCATGGGGATCTTCACGCTCAAACATGTACACGGGGTCCTTGGGTCCTTGGCGTCGGTAGAGGATGGCGAGTGCAGTGCCGACAATGGCGCCGCTCAAATGTCCCTCCCAACTGACGTGGTCGTCAATGGGGAGCATCCACCATACAATGCCGCCGTAGAGGAAGGCCACGGCCAAGCTCACACGGAGCAGCAGGCGGTTGTTTCGAATCACCCCACTCGTGAACAGAAAGGCAGCCAGACCGTAGATCAGTCCGCTTGCACCGATGTGGTTTCCATCCACCGCCAATCCCCAAAGCATCAGTCCACTCACGAAGAACAGCCAAAACCACACGCGCAAGGCAATGGAGCGGTAGAAGTAGAACAAGAATCCATTGAGCGTGAAAAAGCTCATGGTGTTGTTCCAAAGGTGCCCCCAGTCGCCATGCAGGAAGGGGTAGGTCAAGATGCCTCGCAGGCCTTCCCATTTTCTGGGGTGGATGCCGTATTTCCGCCATCCGAGCTCGAGGGTTTCATTCAAGATGAAGACCCCCCAAATGCTCACCAGGAACACCATGGTGAACCACAGTGCGTAGGTCAGCCGCATTCGATCTGTCACCACAGGGGACGTTCTTTCTGCCACAGGCATCTCCTAAAGATAACCTCGGTGGCTCCAACGGTTTGCGGTGCCATTAACACAATGGATGTGAAAACTGCATGAGTGGACGCTGAGAAGGCATGAAGGGGACGGGTAGCTTTGGAAACGACTGCACCCTAACAATCTGCAAGCGTCATGCAACCCAACGAAATCCACGCCCTGATCCAATTGCTGGACGATCCCGACGAAGGAGTGTACCTCCACGTTCGGGAACAGCTGTTGGCCAAAGGAACTTCTGTCTTACCCGCATTGCTCGAATCCCGAGAAGCCCATGCCCAGTGTGAAGAGCACGAGCGGCGCATGGACGAACTCGTCGAAGGCCTGCACGGCGCATTTGTGCACAACGGCTTGCGCGATTGGTTCGATTCCGGTGCAGAGAGTGCGTTGGAAGGAGCGCTGTGGGTTCACAAGGCGGCCGATCCCCTGTTGGACATGGATGCACTCCGGGTCAGCTACGAAAAGCTCAAGCGCAACGTGTGGCTCGAACTCAACGAAGAACTCACAGCCCTTGAGCAGGTGCGAATCCTGAACCATGTTCTTTACGACATCGAAGCATTCACCAACGCCAAAAGCGGTCAACCCGACCCCAAGCAAGCCTTGTTGGGGGAGGTGATGGCGGAACGCAGGGGGAATCCTTTGGGTTTGGGCATTCTCTACCTCAGCTTGGCTCAGGATTTAAACTTGCCGATTCACGGGGTCAACCTGCCCAACCATTTTATCCTTTGCTACTGCGATGAACATCACATTCATCACGAGTCAGATCAGCCGGACAATCAAACGCCAGGTGGGGTCTTGTTTTACATCAACCCCTTCAGTCAAGGCACGGTCATCAACAAGGCGGAAGTCAGCGAGTTCTTGAGCCATCTTGAACTTCCCGTGGACGAGCGCAATTGTGGACCTTGTGGAAGTGTGGACATCATTCGTCGCTTGATTGGAAACGTCGCGTATGGCTACGAGCGCAGCGGGCACATCCGACAGGCGGAGAGGATGCGCGAGCTTTTGATGTTTGTGGAGACGGGCGCCACAGAGACGCCATCGCCTGGGGCTTCGGCCGAGGGAGGGGAAGCGCCAGAAGGAGGACTGCTCTAAGTTCCTTCACGGCATGCGATTCGAAAAAGGCGTGGCTTGGCCGCGCCTTTTCGTGTACATTGGCGTCAAATACACACCTCATGTGGACAGAACGCGACAACCGATTGATCCGAGAGTTTCGATTCAAGGATTTTCAAGAAGCTTTCACCTTCATGACAAGGGTGGCCTTCTTGTCGGAGTCTCATGCCCATCATCCCACCATGGTGAACACGTTCAGCTACGTGCGCATCGAATTGCACACCCATGATGCAGGGGGCGTGGTGACGCGAAAGGACCACGAATTGGCCCGAGACATCGACGCGCTTCTTCAATAAGGAGAAGACTCCCAAGGCAAGGCTTCCCGTTCGGCGATGGCGCTCCCGTGCGCCAGGCTTCTGATGGCAGACACAGCTTGGAGAAGACAAAAGTTGACGACACAAAAAAGGCACCCCTCGGGGTGCCTTTTTTCATGGTCTGATTCGCTGCTTACTTCGCTTCAGCAGGGTTGACGAAGGCCTTGATCTTCAAGATGGTTTGGCCTGGGTCGGTGTTGGCGTTGATTGTGACCGTCTTGGTCTGGTTGTTCTTCTTGCCCTTGGAGTTGAACTTGACTTCAATTTCGCCGCTTGCGCCAGGTGCGATGGGCTCCTTGGGGCATTGTGGGACGGTGCATCCGCAAGAGCCTTTGCACTTGTCCAAAATGAGGGGCTCGCTGCCGGTGTTGGTGAAGCTGAAGACGTGGGTCACGGCATCCCCTTCGTCCATGGTGCCAAAGTCGTGCTCGTAAGAGTCAAAAACCATGGTGGTCGTGGGGCCTGCTGGCTCCTCCGCTTGGGCCTTGGCTGGGTCGAACTTCTCAGGCTTCGCGTTGACAGGTGTCTCGGGAGCGGTTTCGATGGCCTTGGAAGTCACCGTGTCTGAGCCGCCTTCGTTGCACGCTGAAAAACCGACCAAAAGGGCGGCCATGGTCAATGTGGTGAATGAAAAACGCATGTTGTATGATTTTGATGTTTGATGCAAAAGTAGGCCCCGCCTCAAAAGGTCTTGTGGGCAAGGTTCGCAGCATTGAACGTTCCGTCGTTCAAAACGCGGATGGCTTCTTGCAGCGCCTCGTTGAGTCCGCCAATGACGCGGTAAAACGTCTTGCTTTCGTAAGTGTTCCGGCCGAAGAAGGCTTTCAATCGCAATTCAATCGCAGGGAGTGAACGCGCCCAGTCTTCCTCGTCGATTTCCACATCTTCGTCCAAGACATAGGCCTTGAATGCGGCGATTTCTTCCTCGCTGAAGCTCATGTTGCGGACGAAGTCGTCCTCGGAGGCGTGGCGGGTTTCCCACGCAGTGCGCTGGGCGTCCACCTCTGCGAGGGCGTACTTGCTGCAGAGCCCTTTGCGCAAAATGCGCGAGAAGGTGCGGGAGTTCAAAGTGGTGTCCAAGGGCACGAACAGGTCGGGCAGGATGCCTCCGCCGCCGTACACTTCGCGTTCGAGGATGCGCGTCTTGTGCATGAGGCTGTCTGGCAAGTCCAAACTGTCGAGCGTCATGAATTCGCCTTTTTCGTAGCGTTCAAACTTCTCCTTCCGGTAGGCTTCCACGCCTTCGTCGTAGGGCTTTTGAATGCATCGGCCGGCCGGTGTGTAGTACTTCTGGACCGTGAGCCTGACCGCGCTGCCATCCGGCAATCGCATGGGACGCTGCACCAGACCTTTTCCGAAGCTGCGTCGCCCGACCACCAGCCCGCGATCCCAATCCTGCACTGCGCCTGACACGATTTCACTTGCACTGGCTGACGCTTCGTCGATGAGCACGACCAACCGTCCTTTCTCGAACAGCCCCTTGTATTGGGCAAACGTGTCCTCACGCTCAAACGCCCGTCCTTCCGTGTAGACAATGAGTTTATCGTCACTGAGAAATTCGTCTGACATGGCAATGGCAGTGCGCAGCATGCCGCCTCCGTTGCCTTGCAAATCCAAGATGAGATCTTTCATGCCCTGGTCTTGGAGCGAGAGAATCGCATCCCGAAATTCATCCATCGTCGTCTTTGCAAAACGGCTGACCTTGATGTACCCAATTTTCTTGTCCACCATATGGGCGGCGTCAATGCTGTAGATGGGGATTTTGTCTCGGGTGATGTCAAACGTCAACAGCTCCGACTCGCCTTCGCGCTTGATGCCGACTTGAACCACCGTGCCTTTGGGGCCTTTAAGAAGCTTCATGACATCGCGGTTGGTGATGCCAATGCCCGCGGTGTTCTCGCCATCGACTTCGACGATGCGGTCGCCGGCACGGATCCCCAGCCGTTCCGAGGGGCCGCCACTGATGGGGGAGACGACCATGATGGTGTCCTTGAAGATGTTGAACTGCACCCCGATGCCGTCAAAGTTGCCGTTGAGGGGTTCGTCGGCTTCCTTGAGTTCCTCCGCGGAGAAGTAGACCGAGTGCGGGTCGAGGTCTTCCAGCATTTTCACCATCGCCCGTTCGGTCAAATCCTCGACGCTGACGCTGTCGACGTAGAGTTGTCCGATGTAGCGCATGAGGGTGCCAAACTTTTGGGCAGCCTCTTGCGGCGTCATGTCGTCTTGGGACAAAGCCCCTAATGGGCTCAGGGTCAATGCACCAAGTGCAAGGGAAAGGAGGGTGAAACGGGAAGTCGTCATGAACACCCGAATTTAAGGGAAGCAGAGGGGAGATGGCGGTAACTTTGGGACATGATTCAAGTGACGCTTCAAGGAAATTGGCAAACCCGGTTTGGGGTGTTGGCCATGGTGATGTTTGGTGGGATGGGAATCGCCCTCGGTCAGGGTGTTGTAAATGTGGACACCCCGGACTTGAACAAGGCCATTCATGCGATGGAAGTGCAGTCTGAAGAGACGGGCCGAGAGATGGTGGGAGAGGTGATTCCAGCTGAGGTGGACTTTTTTGAGGTGGCCACGCGTGCCGTTGAATCAGGCCTGGAGGTCTGGACCTTGCAGGTGAGCTTGTCCGGTGCCCTCGCGGGCTGCGTGTATTTCGACGATTTCCATTTGCCCGCAGGTGCGACCCTTCATTTCCACACGCCGGAAGGCAAATACGAGGAGATTTGGTCAGAGGGCCCCATCACGGACATGGAAAACAACACCCACCGCCGTTGGACCAACGACGAAGTCCCGGGAGATGAGATGGTGATGGTGTACCGTTGCCCTCAGGGGACCACTGAACCTGCGGCGTTGGGGATTTGTGGGTTTGGGTTTTTTGCGCGGCATCAGCGTTTCCCCCATCCCTGGGATGCCGCCATGGCGCGCGGAGGTTCAGATCCATGTCAAGTGGATGTCAATTGCCCTGAAGGAGACAGCTGGGAGTGTGAGAAAGACGCTGTGGTCAAGTTGCGCATCACCCAAGGAGGAGGGATCTTTTTGTGCTCGGGTTCCATGGTCAACAACACGGCCCGCGATTGCCGACAGCTCATGTTGAGTTCGTTCCACTGCGCCAATGAGGTTGAAGAGAACGAGTGGCCCTTCTTCAAGGTGCAATTCAACTACGAGTTTTTCGAGTGCGGCGGGGTGCAATCCATCAATTCACGGACCCGTACTGGGGTCATTCATTTGACGGACAGCGACGACATGCCCAACAGCCAAATCAACGGCAGTGATTTCCTCCTCGTTGAGGTGGAAGACCCTATCCTCAGCACGTGGGAGCCGTTCTATGCAGGTTGGGATGCCACGGGCTTCAATGGAAACGGCGGGGTGGGCATTCACCATCCCTCTGGCGACCGCAAGAAGATTTCGACCTACACCAATTCCCTCATCAACAGCAATGCTTACGCCATTGGGGCGCATTGGCGCGTGCAATGGGCGGCCACCCAAACCAACCACGGTGTGACCGAAGGCGGGTCTTCAGGTTCGCCCATTTTTGAGGAAAACCACCGGATTTTGGGCACGCTGACCGGCGGGGCTTCGTTTTGCGACAGTCCTTATTCGCCAGATTACTACGGCAAGATGAGCTACCACTGGGACGGGGCCAATCCCATTCCAACCTCCATGCGTTTGAAGGCTTTCCTCGATCCCGCAGGCACTGGCGAAGAACTCATGGACGGCAGCTACGTCCAGGAGGATGGCAACGGCAATGTGTCTTGCGACATGTACACGTCATGTGACGCGTCCAAGGTGGAGGACCGCTTTCTGTCAGCCTTGACAGTGGTGCCCAATCCCTCCAAGGGCATGGTGACCATCACGCTGCCTGCAGGCTTCGAATTGCGCCGTGTGCAGTGGTTTGACGCCATGGGGCGTGAACTCGGTTCGGAATTCAGCACGGGGTTGAGCCGTGAACTCGACCTCTCCGCATGGGGGACGGGTGTGCGCTACCTGACGGTCACCACGGTTGACGGCTGGACCACCACACGCCGCATCGTCGTTCAATAAGAAAAAGAGGCGTCAGGCCTCAGCGAAGCCACGTCAGCTGGTTCCGCTTGACCTTGGTTTTGAAGGCTCCAAACATCACGGTGATCAGGTCGCCCTTGACTTCGACTACATCGCCGCGCTCTTGACCTGAACGAAGCCGCACCAGAGAGCCGACCACGATCTTGTCGGATTGGTGATTGGGGCGACGCTTGGTTTGCGCCTTGTTTTTGGCTTTGCCGCGTTGGGCTTGTTCTTCCTGACGGGCCTTCTCCTTCGCGAGGTAAGTCTTGACTTCTTCGAGCAGGCCTTTGTTGGGTTTTCCGGATTGAAACCGGTCGACAAACTGCGTGAGCTTGGTGCTGCGTACACGTGCGGTGTTGAGGGCATCGAACTGCGTGTTCAAGTTGCGCTCCTTGTCCTCCATGGCTTCTTTCAACCGCTCGGCCTCCGCAATGGCTTTCTCTGCTTCAAGTTCCGCCCGGAGCTGTTTGTTGGTGAGTTTGGCCAACTTCGACTTTTCCTTGTGGAGGTCGCCCAACAGGCCGTCCAGTTCCACGCGACGTTTGTCCAGCTTTCCTTTGGCACGCTCTATGAGTTTTCCGCCAATGCCATTGATTTCCGCCACTTCAAAGGTGAAGGAGGACCCCGGTTGTCCGACCTCCAGTTGATACATGGGGGCCAAGGATTCACGGTTGAACAGCATGCTTCCGTTGAAGGCTTCAGGCAAACTCGCGGCGCGTGTTTTGATGTTGGCGTAGTGGGTGGTGATCACCCCAAAACAGCCACGGTCGTACAACTCTTCGAAAAACACCTCCGCCAGCGCACCGCCCAGCTCGGGATCAGACCCCGTGCCGAATTCGTCGAGCAACATCAGGCTTTGGGTGTCGGCGACATTCAAGAAATGCCGCATTCTGCCCAGGCGGTAGCTGTACGTGGAGAGCTGATTTTCAATGCTCTGGTGGTCGCCGATGTCGGGAAGGATGGCACTGAAAATGCCCACCTCAGAAGCGTTGTGGCACGGGACGAGCAACCCACTCTGGATCATCATTTGAAGCAACCCGACCGTTTTCATCGTGATGCTCTTTCCGCCCGCATTGGGCCCGCTGATGACCAGCATGCGTTGCTTGCGATGAAGTTCAACGTGCTGAGGCAGTGTTTCCTTTCCAGCCAATTTGTTGGTGAGCTGAAGGAGGGGGTGGAAGGCCGAAAGCAGATGAAGGCCAGGCTTTTTCCGGATTTGTGGCAGGCTGCCATCGAGCCTGCTTGCAAGGCGTGCCCGGGTTGCGATCCAGTCGAGTTCGGTCAATCCACGCTGGTAGCCCTTGATGGCAGGAAGATGCCGACGGATGTTTCGCGTCAACTCGCGCAGGATGTTCCGAATCTCCTTGCGCTCGTCGTCCCGGAGCATTTCGAGCTCGTGGTTCAAAGGGATGCAGGCTCCGGGTTCGATGAAGGTCACCGACCCGGTGTTGGAGGAGCCGAGGGCGGCACCGCTGACCTGCCGCTTGTAACTGCTGATCACCGCCAGTGCCCTGCGCTCTTGGACAAACCCTTCTCGGATGTCGGCCAAGTAGCCGCGCTCTTGCACAGACTTCATCGCCCGGAGGAAGGCGCGGTTGATTTTGCGTCGCACCGTCGTCATGTCCCCGCGGATTTGAGACAGCTCCGGGGAGGCGTCGTCCCGGATGTTGCCCTTGGCGTCAAACACCGCGTCGATGGCCTCGATGAGCTCGGTGTTGGGTTCTTGGCCTTCCAAAACGGCTTCGAGACGGGGCCAAGGGTCGTCGCTTTGGGCGAGCAACTCCAACACGGTGTTCATGATGCGCGAGGCGGTGGAGATGCGGCGGAAACCCGCTTCGTCGAGGACGCTGTCACGCACGGACAGCAATTTGATTTCCCGGCCCAGTTCATCGAACTCAAGCAGGGGGAAGCCGTGTCCTCCTGAGCGAATCCGCTTCATCTCATCGGTTTCCTGCAATCGGCGCAGAACCCAAATGCGGTCCTTGCTCGGCACCAGGCTCTCCGCACGCTTTTCGCTTGAGGGACAGCCAGCCAGCTCCGCAAGCATGGCTTGAATCACATCAAACTCGAGGTCTTCAGCGACGCGTTCGTCGAAATGGTCGATGGGGGCGCCGTGCTTCATCGTGGAATCGGTGTGCCTTGAAGGTGTTTCACTTCACGTTCCACGAACGCCACAGCGGCAGACATCACGCCAGCGCGGTCCTTGGCTTCGTAGGAAAACCACGCGGTCTGCGGGTCCTTTTTGAACCAAGTCATTTGGCGTTTGGCAAACTGCCGTGTGCGGGTGATCACGAGTTCTACAGCTTCTTCGAGCGACAACGTGCCGTCGAGATGTTGAAACAACTCTTTGTAGCCGACCGTGTTCAACGCGTTGGTGTCGCGGTGGGGCAGAAGCGCCCGGGTCTCGTCCAGCCAGCCAGCTTCCATCATGACTCTGGCTCGGCGGGCGATGCGCTCCCTGAGTTCGGCGCGGTCGGGGTCAAGCCCGACAGAAACCACATGCCATGGGCGACGCTTGACCACGCCTGAGTGAAAGCTCGTGAACGGACGGCCGGAGACAATGCACACTTCCAGTGCCCGCACCACGCGCTGGGGGTTGGACGTGTCCATCGCCGCCACATGCTTGGGGTCAAGCTCTTCAAGCCGGGCCAGCAGAGGCGCGAGGCCTTCGCGTTGGACTTGGTCGTTGAGTTGGGCGCGCAGGGTGGTGTCTGCCGGCAAAGCGTCCAGGCCTTGAAGCGCCGCCTTGACGTACATGCCCGAGCCTCCAGCGAGGATGGCTGAGCCTCGCGCAGTGCACAAATTGGACAGCAAAGGCACGGCGTCTTCTTCAAAGGTTCCTGCACTGTACAGCTCGGAGGGATTAAGAAAGTCGACGAGGTGGTGGTGGGCTGCAGACCGCTCCTCAGAAGTGGGCTGGGCGGTGCCGATGGGCATGCCGCGAAAGACCTGTCGGGCGTCGGCGTTGACGATTTCGGTACCGAGGGCCTGCGCAAGCGCAATGGCGAGCTCCGTCTTTCCAGAGGCTGTGGGGCCCACGACGGACACCACCACACCCGGTTGCAAAGCCTCGCGTTGCGCCATCAATCAAATCAAGTCGTCCAGATCGTCGATGGACAGGTGTTCCCCGCCGCCGAAGTCGTCCTCCTCGTCTTCGCCGTCGAGGTAGGCGTCGAGCTCGGGATCACCCGTACGGTATGGGGCGTCATCCTCAGGTTCGCTGGGAAGGTCCATGCCTTCGAGGAGGTCGCCGTCCTTGCTGTCGAAAGCCGGGGGCTTGCCAAACTCGTGACACAGGGCAGGGTAGGCACCGTCGGGTTTGGCGTCTTCCAAGGTGAGGGGCTCGACGTAAAAGCACCACATGCGCAAGAAGTCGTAGACGTAAATGGCGCGGTGTCCGAGCTCGGGAATGAGGTGGCCCACAGTGCTTTCGTTCATGGCGTCTTCCGGCTTGGCCTCGTCCTCCGCCATGGGGTCGCTCATGTCGAGGAGTGAAAACTCTTTTCCACGGCTCCACGACTCGTCGCTTTGGAAGAACGAGGCGAGTTCTCCAGCCTCCCAGCCGAAGGCATCCAGCACCGCAAAATGCAGGTGCATCAAGGGCGCATCGGTGGCGATTTCAATGTCGCGGAACACGTCGTCTTCGGTGTCGAGAATGACACGCAAGCGCATGATTTGACTCATGAAACGAAGGTACACCTCCTGTGGAGTAGTTTTGCGAACGATTCAGCCCAAAATTCCACCCATGCTCATCCGCATTTTCAAGATCCTCGTTGCCGCCGCATCTGTCGCCTACACGGTGTTGTTGTACACCCAAGGCAGCTGGGGTGCCGCCATTGGCATGACCCTGTTGTCGGTTGTCGTGGTGTTGGCCAACCTCCGCAGTGTGCGGCTTGTGTTTGCATTTGCCAACCTTCGGATGCAACGCATGGAGGATGCGGTCAAGTGGTTGAAGCGCATTCAACCTTCTCAGCTGTGGCCCGGTCAACGGGGGTACTACCACTTTTTGTTGGGCAGTGTCACCATGCAGCACAACCTCAATGAGGCCGAATCTCACCTTCGGAAGTCCTTGAATTTGGGGCTCAAACAGGACCATGACAAAGCCGCGGTCAAATTGAACCTCGCTGTGTGCATGAGCGCCAAGCAAGACCGAAAGAAGGCCATGGTCATGATCCAAGAGGCCAAACGCCTCGACACCAAGGGGATGTTGAAGAACGACATCAAGCAGGTGGAGACCATGATCAAGAATCCGCGCGTGGTGCAGCGCGGCCGTCGCTGATTCAGCGCGACAACAGCGCCTCGAGGTCTTCCTCAAGCCGGGCGTTGGCCATGAAATTTCGTTCCAAGTCTTCCGCGAAGGGGAAGGCGGTGTCCAAACTCGCAGTGCGTGCCACCGGCGCGTCGAGGTGCTCAAAACAGCACTCGTGGATGCGCGAGCTGATTTCCGCGCCGATGCCGCCAGTCATGGTGTCCTCGTGCAGGACCAAGGCCTTGCCGGTTTTTTGGACGCTGGCCATCACGAGGTCTTCGTCCCAAGGCAACAGGGTACGCAAGTCAATCAACTCCACATTCCATTCCGGATGGGCGTCGAGCACTTGCTCCGCCCACTGCACGCCGAGTCCGTAGGTGACGATGGTCGCATCCTCTCCGGCACGTACAATCCGTCCCACACCAAACTCCAGCAAGTAATCTTCCTCCGCCACGGGGCCGGTCAGGCTCCGGTAGAGGTACTTGTGCTCAAAGAACAGGACAGGGTTGGGGTCGTCGATGGCCATGCGCAGCAAGCCTTTGGCGTCTGCGGGCGTGGAAGGGTAAGCGATTTTGAGGCCCGGCACGTGGAAGAACCACGCTTCGGTGCTCTGGCTGTGGTAGGGGCCTGCGCCCACGCCGCCTCCTGTCGCTGAACTGCATCTCCACCATGGCCTTCTTGCCGGCAATCGAGAGTCCGAGTCCGGCGCCGACGATGGCCGATTCGCACAACGGAGTGTTGCGCACGCGCTCCTCGCCAAAGGCGTCGACGAACCCATCGGTCACTTTGAAGACGCCGCCGTACGGGCCAATGTCTTGGCCCATCAGCACAAGGCCGGGATGTTTCTCCATGCT
>JBMZAL010000003.1:0-24284 GCA_049611325.1 Flavobacteriales bacterium | reverse complement strand
CACCAGACTACCTTCAAGGTGTTCAAACGATAACGGCTCACAAGGTTGGCTGTCATGGCCGCCATCGAGGAGCCAACAGAACGGAAGCCGAGCTCCCTCAACCCCACTTCAGTCTCCGCCAAGATTCAGGGTGGCGCACCAGTCGCGGATGGCCTGGCGGTCGGCATCGGAAATCGTGCTGTGGTCAAACGCCGTGGCGTTGGTGAACGGCGCCGGCATCTCCAGCTCATCCAGCGGGTAGTTCTGGAAATGGGACGTGCACTGCGGCCGGTGGCAGGACGTGCACGTGTTCTGGATTTCGGTGGAATGCGGCTGTGACCATTCCGCCCCCACCACGAAGTAGGGATCGCGGCCCTGCAAGGGCACCATCAACTGGGACGTGTCGGCCGGATTCCGCACCTGGTCCACCGCGGGCGTGTGCAGGAAGGCACTGGCCATGTGGCAATTGACGCAGTTGCTCTCCCGCGCCATCGCAGCGGGTGACGCCCAGAATTGGTTGTAGTCGGCATCGCCGGGCATGGGAATGTTCTGGGGGTCCTGGAGCTCGTCGATTTCCATGAAGCAGGTTTCGCCCGTCGAGAACTTGTGGCCGATCAACCCCATGCCCGACCCCCGGAAAAAGGCGATGAACAGCACGTCGGGGTTTTCCGTCCCATCGGGGTTCAGCCCTGTGTAGCGGCCGAGCCGGTTCCCGGGGTCACACGGCGCATTGAACGCGAAGGGGTGGTCGCAATCATTGGGGTTGTCACTCTGCTGGGTCAGTGCAGCGCCGTTCTTGGACATGGGAATGGGCACGGCCTCGTCGTACCGGAATTCAGGCAACGGCCCCAGCACCGACTCGCATTCATAGGCGTACTCCAGCGCCGTGCGCTCCGGCGGTTGGTGCGTGCAGGAGGGCCACAATGCGGCAGACAGAGTCACCGTGAATGCTGCAATGCCAGTGAAGGAGTGACGAGGGGATGCCATGCTGAATGGTTCTGATTCTAAAACAATCCATGCGACGCGTTATTGCCCGGGGCGGCAGTCGCGGCGCGCCATCGTCAGTCGAAACACTGCCCGAACACGGAAAGCACCTGGAGCAGGTCGCTGACATTGACGCAGGCATCGAGGTTGATGTCGGCGGGGTTGGCGACCACACAGGCCGACGCGACCGGGTCCCATTCGGTGCCGGGGCCGCAGTAGTCCGCCCCCGGACAGGCGGTCACATCGCACGTGCTGCTCAGGTCGTGCGCGGTGGACACGAAGCCGAACTGGGTCAGCCCCTGCTTGATCTCCGGGGCGCCCATGAACAGGTCCCAGAACAGGTGCGTCTTGTGGTTCTCCATCATCGGCCCGATCGTGCCTTGATCGATGGCGAGATGGCGGGGCGTCGTCCAATCGTAGTGGGGCGAGAAGGCGTCAAACGGACCCAGCTCACCGACGTATTGGGCATCGGCTCCGAGGTACTGCCCGTCGGCGTCCTCGTAGAGGTAACGCAGGAAGTCCATCGAGGGACCCGGGGCGTAGGGCATGGACGACAGCGCGGCCGTCGGCGTAATCACCCCAGTGTCGTAGTTGGGCTGGTGGGCCGCATATCCGGTGCTGCCGTCGGGATTGCGGGTGTAGCTGGCCGTCAACCCCCAGCAGTTGTCGCCATACCCGGCAAATCCATTGGGGTTTTGGACACAATGCTCAAAGACGATGTCCGTGTGGTTCGCGACCACCTCCCAGTAGTCGGCGTAGCTGTCCGAGAGGCCATGAGGGTCGAGGCCCAGGTAGGCATAATGCGCCCAGAACAGCGGCCCCACCGTACCGGGGGCTCCGTTGTGGCTCAAGACGACCGGAAGACCATATTGGCTGGCGGACGACACGATGTCGCCCCCTCTCGCCCACCCTTCGTGGTAGACGCTGCTGGAGATGGGAAACGTGGGCGAGGCGGCCGCGAGCACATAGGTCATCAAGGCTTCGTTGTACCCCCGGATCTGGAAGTTCATCTGCCAGTCATGGTTGGGGGACCAATGCCAATACAACACGTCCTCCCCTTGCGTGTACCAGCTCCATTCCACGCCCTTCCACAGCACATCGGCCTTGTTGGCCACAACCTGCTCCGCCGCATTGCCGTCCTTGAAATATTCCCGGACGCAAATAAGGGCCTGGCACAGCAGGGCCGTTTCCACCAAGTCACCCCCATCGTCAAGGGTGCTGAATGGAATCACCGCGCCGGTGTTCCCGTCAATCCAGTGCGGCCAGGCGCCATGGAAGCGGTCGGCATTCCAAAGGAAATCCAGGGCCGTGTTCAGGTGCGCCACCCCCTCCGTGGCGGAGATGTGCCCATTCTCGATGCCCACGACCACATTCAGGAAACCGAATCCCGAACCGCCGATGGCGATGGTGTTTTCATCAAACGCGAGGTTGTCCAAATGAATCCGCTCCCGGGACAGTTTTGATGTCGGGTGTGCGTGGTCCCAGAAGTACTTCAACGCGTGGACTTGCACGCTGTCCATCAATTGCGCGTCGGTGACCTGGCCCGTCGCCGAGCCACCACCCAACACGAGCACAAACGCACAGAGCATCGCACACCTCATCGGCCCCTTCATCGTCCAGTCCTTTCCTCTTCGCGGGCTTCAGCGCACAATCTGGATGGTCTCCACCTGTCTGGCTGTGGGCGACATGACCTCGACGAGGTACACCCCTTCGGGAATGCCCGAGACATCGACGACGGAGCTCTGCCCCGACATCATCACAACGCGACCGGACATGTCGATGATCCGCACCGATTCAAACTCCCCACGGACATTCAGCCTATCCTGCGCGGGCACCGGAAACACCACAGCGGGCAGGACGGTGAAGGTGGAAATCGAGGACACGTCACCCACAGGCTGCCAGGATTGCGTCACCGCGTCCCACACTTGGGTCAAACAACACGACAGCGTATCACCCGGACAGGACAGGTTGCTGACGTCCATGAAATCGATGCACGTCGTGATGGTGTCGTTTCCTTTTGCATTGAACACGATGTGGGTGCACGCCGCACCAAAACAACTGTCCTCGGCCAACAGCAATGCGCCCGCGTAAGTGCTGACGGCCAACGGAGCCAGCTCGGGAAGGACATTGCCTGTCGTCGGAACAGCGATCTCGATTTCAGTTTGCGTGCCAATCGTGTAGACGAATTCACACAGCGGCTCTTCAATTGGAGCACCCGTCTGGCCGGCAGCAATTCCCGCATCCGCTGCCAGGGCATACCCCACCTCGTGCAGGTCCAACATGTCATTGCTGGCGTTCACCTCCAAGGCGATCCAACCCCGGTGGCTTTCGCCTGCGATGTCGATGTTGAGCCCGAGGTACTTCACCCCTTCTCCGGTGAACAATCCGCCCCCGCCCACATCGGTCCCAAGAACCGCATTGCCCCCCGAATAGGGCCCGGTGACCGCCGCCCCGCAATCCAGCGCATCCGGATATCCAAAGGTGGAATTGTCCATCACCGTGGAGCCTCCCAGCGAAATCACCCGGGCAGCCGTGGCCGTCGGCGACGCCGCCAAGGACAGGATCTCAAAGGTGTAATCTGCCGTGTTGTCCCCGTCTACATCCAAGGAAAACCCGTTGGAAGCGAGCGTGACGACTTCGTCGATGGCGTAGTGGTCAATCTGTGCTGGACACATCCCCAGCCATGAAACCCAGACGAACAGCAGCAGGAAACGGGAGAAAGTCGGAGGTGTGATCATGGGTCAAATGTGGGTGAAACCCACGACACAATCTGGAACGGGCTGAAACGGGCTGAAACCCGCTGCTCACGCCGCATGCCTGAAAAACACCGGCCTCCGCTCAAGGCCTTGCCGAAGTCAAGACATCATTCGGGATCGCGGACACACCGCACGGAAAAAGCATCGGCACGGGTGCACTGACAACTGCCCCCAGACTCCCAGAAAGGGGTTCGCTCCAATTGATGGCCCCAACCCCAACCTCCACCCTCAGGCGTGCTGCTCCACACATTGCCACGTTGACCCGCAAGCCAATATCCCGCCTGTTGCGCACTGCCAGGGAGGAAAGCAAAACCGAAATCATCGGTGCCATTTCCGGTAGTGCCATCGCTTTGATCAGCCCAACCCGTCGTCGACTTCAAAGCCAATGCCTCCTGCCCCGCAAAGCCCTCGGAGACGACGAACCGATGCAATGCAGCCCACTCGGCAGTGTCCGGAACATGCCATCCAACAGGACACAAGCCCCGCTCGTCCTCCACGGAATAGAAATTGTACAACCGGCCGTAAACAGCCAAGGATTGAACCTCATCACAAGCGTCAAATTCAGGACTCTCGTGCGAACATGGGTACCAGTCATCATCCGTGCCGTAGACCGTGGTAAACCCTTCTTCGGTGAGTTCCATTTCCTCCCCCGTCAAATCGGCGGGAATCGGATCTCCGTTGGCGTAGACGGAGGTGCGCAGGTTTTCCGCAAACCACACCTGATCCCCGATTTGCACCGTTTTGTAGCTGTACCCATCCAGGGTCGGCAACTCGCAACTCCCATCATCGATGGTCGCGGCAGCATTGAAATTCCACGCGTCAGAGTTGGTGCAGCCTGCGTAGGCGCAGCTGCCGTCATCCTCGATGGCATCCGCATCATAATTGGCGGCCGTCGGGTCCGTACATCCTTCTTTTTGTTGGCAGCCGGCCATGGTCAAGCACAAGGCGGCAAGCAGAATTGGACATCGCATGCTGTAAAATAAATGCGGAAATCACACCCCCAAAAACGCCACCAGAGCAAGCGACGGATTTCGGGAGAATGGATGAAACCCACCCAGTGCTCCAGGTCAGCCTCAGGCCTCCAAAGGATCCACTTCACTCGGTGCGCACACTTTTCATCCCAGAGACAGGGCAAGAAGAATCAGCTGTATAAATCGTTGTCTATCCGGAAGATACCCAGACTGTAGCCGATGAAGATTTTGCACCAAGCACTGCCGCCATTGGGAAACGGTCCTCACTCGCGGCCGCAGTGGCCGGTATTATCGAATGCTGCCATCAACGCAAAACAAGCGACCGGGAAGGGTCATCAGGATAAGCCATGGTGCGCAGGGTTTCTGCAAACGAGACCTGGTCTCGAATCGCGCCATTCAATACGCTGAAGCGTCCATGACGATGTCTTCACAGCAGTCATCATTTACGACAGCTTGAGCAAGTCGCGGAGACAAATTTAAATCGCCTTGATTTCATTTATCGCGACAGTTCAGGAAGTTCATAAACGCATTTAGCGTGCTACAAACAACCCAGCATTGTTTTGCATCAAGGCTTTGTCTTCGGTTTTTGGACGATAAGCCCCCTCGTCCTTTCTTCAAGAAACCAAACTTGCAAAAACCACAACTCTCTGCCCTTTCGCCATCGCTGAACACCTGGAATCTGGCCTCTCCAACTGCCCCGTTGATCACCTCGAACTCTACTCCCATTTGACTTGACTGAGCCTCAACTTGGTCATTGCGGCCACTTACGGGCTCAAGGCGATGGTGTTCGAATCAAGTGCTGCGAATGGTCATTAGTCTCATTGAGATGTGTCATTCCATTGCCACACCAACAAAGCCAGTTTGAGATGTGCTCTGCGATGGGCACTTCATTGTTATCACGACCCTATCTCCTTGCCCCATGAATCATTTCATCCCGGTCCCCCGACACTCGCGCTTGCAGCAAGACCGTTTTTTTTCTGAGTTCGAATCCTCACAAGCTCCATCTCTGGAGAAATTCTCCGCACGTCGAGCGCTCCACATGCTGACTTGCTTGTTGATCGCATTGCCCATGAGCCTCTGGTCTCAAAACGACTCAAGTGATGGGCATGAGTTCATCCAAGAAAGGACGCTCGCCCCCCTCGCTGCTGGAGTTCCGGAAGAGTTCACCTTTGACCTTTCTTCGGTTCAATTCTTGGACGAAAACCCCATTCATCACATCGAATTGGAATTGGACTTTAGAGCGGGGTCCAACCATTGGCCCGGTGATTTGAGAATGACGGTCAACTCACCAAGTGCTTGCTTCTCTATTGGCGGCTCAGGCTCACCCGCCGCGTTTGAGTGTGATCCCATAAACGGTGCAGCAGGTTTCAATTACAATGATTGGAACCCATACTCCACCACTGGAATCTGGAATGCCGGATACACCAGCGAAGGCTCCTTCGGAATGGGCGCCAGCATTGTTTTACCCCTAGACATGATTGAGTCTTCCCAATCCGGGGTGTGGAGCATCACCCTGAACAACACCTATGCAACCGCTGAAGGGCTCAACGCTCCATGGGTGCGCATCCGTCTGGTGCGGGATGAAGGCTGTGGTGTCTTTTTATCCAAATCCTGGTTGAACTTGCCAACTGGTCAGGTTCTCGAAATTACCAATGGCTCGAATTCAAGTGTCAACTTGGATTCCTTGGCACTCGGATTTTATGTGCCCAACATTACCCCTTCTCCCGGCACCAGCGAAGTACCCGCAGTGGTGGGTTTCGGGTATGACCACGTGCAATCTTTGCAAGGTGCAGGTAGTTTGGCTGCAGGCGAGCAATACGTTGTTGCGTTTACAAGCAATGGGTCGTTCACGGGGGCCGACATGGCCATCAATTACAATGAGATTCCAACCTCTCGAGGTCAGAGTAGCGTCATTGCCCTCAATGGCGCCATCGATTTGCTCTCATCCACTGAAGATTCAAATGGGTTTTTTGTCCTTGACGCCGTGGGCAGTAAAGCGGCATTCGACGATGTCGCATCACAAAATTCATCGCACACAGGCGGACAGAGGTGGTCACAAGTTCTCGTCCGAAAGCCAGACGTGGACAGGGGAAATCCAATGTGGCTCATATCGCGTGGATCCACATCGGACAATACTGAATGGACATCAGAGCCCCTGATGGGCACGGGATTGGGATTTCACATCTTCAATTCGGACTGCCCTGAGATTCTGGCCGGTTGCACAGCCCCACCCGCATGCAATTATCTGCCGGATGCGGTCATCGACGATGGCAGCTGTTTGTATTATGATGCATGCGGTGAGTGTGGGGGCAATGGCGACTGTACAGAGCCCATACTCGGCTGCACGGACAGCAATTACCTCGAATACAATCCCGAAGCCACAGAGGATGACGACTCTTGCGTTCTGATCGCCATTTCTGGATGTACAGATGCTGCCTATGCCAATTACAACAACGAGGCCAACATTGATGACGGATCGTGTACCGGCTTTTTTGGACTGGATTGCGTCTCTCCAACATTTGATGGTTACACATACGAAGTGGTCCAGATTGGTGAAAATTGTTGGTTCGCGGAAAACCTCAGGACGACCGTCTACTCCGATGGATTGCCCTTGATCACGGGTCAGGAAGAAGAGAACGGGGACGAAAGTTGGTGGGTAAACTCCGCAATGGAGGGGGGGACTGCATCCGCTTTCGGAGAAGGATCAGGATACGCCCATGGCATTGGCACTTTTGAAGACTGGTCCAACCCCGTTGCGACATTGGCTGCTTTTGGCCGTCTTTACAGTGGTTCGAGCATTCTCGATTGTTCATCCTTGTGTCCTTCTGGATGGCATGTCTCTACGGATGAAGACTGGTTTGCATTGGAGACCTTGCTCGGAATGCCTGAGGATGACTTGGAAAGAGTAACTGGACGCGGAATTGATGAAGGGAAACAGTTGAAATCACCCACTGATTGGTGGTGGCCTGTGCCAATTTTACCTGAATATGCTGGAACCAATACGGTAGGATTCACAGCCCTTCCCGGCGGTCAAATCCTCAATGACGGCAGGATGAACGGCGGAGCGCAAATCATTGACTTTTGGGTGGACCATTTCAATGAAGACTCCACACGCATCTTACACAGAAGCATCAATGGAGATCAGATCAACAGGAGCTTCGAAATGGCTGGGCATGGCGCCTATGTTCGGTGCGTGAAAGGGGAGCCACAAACCGCTTTCATCGAGGGATGCACAGAACCCCTCGCCATCAATTATCAGGCTTGTGCGACGGATGACGACGGATCGTGTATCTACCCGGAGTTTGACGTGAACACTTCCATGGACTGCAGTCGAGGCTGTGACCAAGGCGCAGGCTCCATCATGATGCTGACCCTGGATGAGTCGCTGTGGGATGTCCCTGCCGACATTTATGGAGCGGAAATTCGTTTCCGAGACGGCTCCGTCATGGGCATCAACCTTTCGTTCCCGGTATCAGTAGTCAAGTGCAGCGATTCTCCATACCGCTTGCATGAAGCCTGTTTGCGGGTGTTTAGACTCGATGCCCCAACGGTCATTTTGACGGAAACTTGCGTTAACAACCAATGCAAAACGGATGCGATTCGAGTGTCGGATTATCTGCAAGAATTCATGCCGACCTTGTCTGGCAATCCGGAATTCACAGCTCTCGACATCACGTTTCCTGAGAATGGATTTTCAACTTTGGACGAGACGTCCATTACACTGTTGGATGCTGAAGCACTCAAGACAAACGGCATTTCCAATGCCGACGTGTTGGGTGCTTTGAATCCAATGAACGGTGTGTACGAGATTTTTTGCCCGTGTCCTGAAGGATTTTCTGAGACGGAAATTCTGTCTGGGAGCTTCGTGCCCAATGATCCTTTGGCTCCTGTCGTTTCTCCTTTCCAAGTGTGTACTTCGTACGTGCAAGGTCCAATTTCAGAACCCAGCCAATTCAGCGAAGTGGATGGCGCTACTCTCTATGCTTTTGATTCCCTCAACTGCCGTCTGAGTTGCCAAATTCAAACTCATTTCAAATGGCCTTCTGACTTTGAAAGTGAGGCATTGGATGAAGACCCCAACACTTTCTACCTCCAAGGAGGAATTGTCATTGACATTGCCGATCCAGATTCCTCTTCCTTTTTCGACCCAAACATCAGAGAATGGGACCCGTACACGGATGAAGCGACGATACAATACATCGGAGACGCTGATGGGTCTGAGAATGATGGAGCCAATGGCGGTGGAGCCAGCATCGATGATGGCGGTGGCACCCCCAAGGACTGCGCAAACCCCTTTGATTGTCCCACTTACCTCGTCCAGTACACCACGACGGAAGAAAATGGATCTTACACTCGGATTTGCCTCGTCACGGAGGAGTATGACTGCAACCACGAACTCGTTTCATCCGACCAGACCTGTGCCAATTGGGTGAATGGTGCAGTGGTCGACGGCATCAATGGCATCGGCTCAGAAACCGATGTGAATGGCACTCCCTCGGCAGGCATTGTCGAGCACTTGGAAGTCACGAACAACACGGTGTATTCGCAAGGTGGTGAGCAGTTGATTTCTGCACGCCGCAACCTGATGGGCACCTCGATTCAAATCCCGATTGCGACGACCGATTCCATCGGCATTCCACTGGAGCCTCTGAATGTGGCACAGTACAATGCTCGCCTCATCGTGAAAATGCATGACCCCGTGGCATACCGAAGTGGCCTGGAGTCTGCTGTTCAAACGGGCGGTCGTTTGTCCGTGCCGGGAAGGATAGAATTTGGCATCGAAGACCTTCCGTTTGGCTCTGGGGACGAGTTCCCTGATTTGTCTCCAACCGGAGGATGTGACCGGCTTTTCCATCACACTGGTCTCGCTGGGGTGTCATTCGCTCGGGGCAGACGCAATATTCCCTACAGCCTCCCGGGGCGAATCGTGGCGGTCCAGGATCTCATCGGACTGTCCTTTGTTCCCTACAGCTACGCCACCACCACCGGAACCGATTCCGAATACGGTCGAGCGGTGGAGGACAAGCGCTTTTGGCCGCGCTTTGGTTTCGGTTCGCGGTTGCTTCTCGACAGCATTGCTGCCCGCTATGATCTGAGCGCCTTCCCTGTGGTGGATGATGTCTCTTTCATTTACGCAGAACCCTTGGGCAATGACATCAGTCTTTCTGTCAATGGGGACGATGTATTCCTCGGAAAACTGGCGGACGCACCCACCGAGATTGCACCGGGGATTACGTTGAGCCTTGGTCCTACGACCACGCAATTCCGCTACAGAATTGGTGTCGCCACGCTGACAGGCAACGTGCAAGAGCTTGTTCTGGGAGGCGCTGGTTTGATGGTGGATCATCTCTGCGTGCGCGTGGACGAGACCGTTGTCGACCCGCCGATCACCTGCATTATGGATTGCACGGAAGGGACGGATTTCGACGCCCTTGTCGTGGGCAAACGTTACGGAGACGTTTCGGTTGGTGCCACGGACGGGGTTGCTCCTGGGGATTACGCCTTCACCGCAGATGGATTTGATGTCAAACTTCAACCACTCTTGACGGCCAGTGGCACTGCGTTGTATCGTTATGCTGAGGCCATGACTTCTCCGGGATACGGCTTCGGAGGGTCGACCACGGTGCTTCACACGAACAACATCATTGCAGAAATTGACATTGAGTCGAAAGTAGCCGTCACGGATAGCGTTTGTTTTGAATTCCTCGATGTTGGAGGCATCCACAACCTTGGAATCAACGGTTCTTCATACGCGATTACATCGTTTGGCTCTGGAGGCCTAGCCGTGTTGGATGGTACCACCTTGGGTGGCATCCGCATTCTTGTCGACTCGCGAAATCTCTCCGTCACCACATCTGCAGGGACAACCATTGTGGGACATCAAGGGACCTTGACCCTCGTTGGAGACGTGAACACCTTGTCACTGGGTGGACAGGAGCTCTGGATGGAAAATCTGTGCATCAGTGAAGGTGACCCAACGGATGTCGAGACAGATTGCCTAAACACCTGTGAGGAAGGAACCCAGTTTGATGGCCTCACCGCTGGTGACCGGTATGGTGACCCGGCGTTTGGTGCTACCGTTTCTGTGTTGCCCGGGAGCCTCGCATTTGTATCTGATGGCATCGAGGTAGAATTGTTGCCCCATGGTTCTGCATACCGAACGCTGGATGTTCACACCCATGCTTCAGCTCCAGGCCCCTTCAGCATGGGCTTTGGCCTTGGCCAATTCATTGGGATGAATGCCATCACCTCGCGATTCTTGATCGACCCCGTAGAGCCGATTACGGATACCGTTTGCTTTGAAATTGCAGCGTTCACTGAAGAATTCACTTTGTCAGTCAATGGATCAGCCACAGAAACCATTGCGCTGGCCAACCTGCTCGCTTTCGACGGGACTACGTACTCAGGCGGTAGTGCGGCTGGTGGAATCGACATTCGCGTCACGGGCACCTACTTCGCGACGAACGATGACTTCATTGGAAGCATCACATTTGTGGGGGACGTCGACGCGTTCGAAGTGGGGGGTGTCGATGTCTTTGTGGACAATCTGTGCATGACGTCGAGCGCTTCTCCAGCGCCCCTGCCGTTGCCGGAGTTTGTGGAGCAGTACGGCGCGGATACACTGCAAAGCTTGTTCGTCCTCGACACCAACCAAGTCGAGAACACGTGCACCCTCGTCTTGAACTATGCCCTCGCGGAAGACCTCAACAATTCACCCAATACAATCGTCGATTGGGATGATACGGAGTGGTTGACCTTGTACAACGGCAATGTCCTCAGCAGTGCCGGTTTGGGCGAAACCGCCGTCATCAACGTGGCAGGCATCCCCACGGGCGAGCCCGTGACCATTGCCCTGATCGACGACGACTACACCGTGGTCATTCCCGGAACAGAGGTTGTGATTCCCGAGTGCGGTGGAGAAGTACCGGCTCCTTGCAATGTGAATGCCGCGTTCTTCGCCACGGAGATCGCGTGTGGACAGTTCCAGATCTTCGCCCCCCCTGTGTTGCCGGGACAGACTGAAAGTTGGGCGTTGAACGGGATGCCTTACGCAGCCCCGGCCTCACCGGCCACTTTCAATCTCGGCCTCGTGGGTGCATACACGCTGTGTCGCACGGTTGTCGACCCCAGCATCCCGAATTGTGAGGACACCTTCTGTCAGTCCTTGGTGGCGATTTGCGAACCGGACAGCTGTGATTTCCTGTTTGACCACGAACTCATGCCGCTCAGCCCGAGCATTGCCACCTCCTCGACCCACAATCAGGACGGAATGGACCTTTCCTTCCACCCGTTTGACGATGGCATTTCGGCCACGTTGCTGACCGGTACAGTGTTCACGGACTATGCCGTTTCAGGCATCGGCGACGGGCAAGTGCTCTACCTGAGCAATGTCAACGCTGAGTACGACCTCAGCGGGCTGATTGGCACTTCTCAAGTGACCCTTGAGTATTTCGACGGTGCCGGAATCGAGAATTTGACCATCAATGGATCAACCCTGGTGGATGAGTTCGGCACACTCTCCAGCAGCACGTTCAGCCTTGGAGGTGTCGATGTCGTCATCAGTCGAAATTCAGGTGTGGGCTTCGATTACGGTCAGGTCACCATGATTGGAAACGTAGCGTCATTCCAGATTGGAGGTCAGCAGTTCTACGTCGACAATGTGTGTGTGACGGCTGAGGGCGTTGCTTGCACTGCGGACACCGACGGTGACGGCACATGCGACGAGGACGAAACACCAGGCTGCACCGATGAGTTGGCTTGCAACTATTCGGAGTCCGCCACGGACGACGATGGCTCCTGCCAGTATGATTGCGCCGGCGGTGACAATTTGCTGACTTGCGACTTCGTGGCCCCCGATGTGGTCGAGGACTTCGATGCACAGGCCAGCTTCACCTATGGCGACGTGATTTCTGGGCCGACCAGTCAGAATGTGCTCGCTGAATCGGTGATTTTGACCACTGCGGACGACATCGAGCTGATCATCGACTCTTTGAGACTCGCCAGCTTCTCGGCTTCTGTGGACACCCTGTACAACTTGGTCCGATTCAGGTCCACTTCACCCTACCCTGGATTCGGTTCAGGAAAAGTGACGGAGATCAACAACAGCCTGCTTCGGTTCATGTTGCCCTTCCCTGAAGCGTTGGCAGATGGGTCTGTCCTGACCACCGATACCGTGTGCATCGAATGGCTCGATCTTGGAGGACGAGAGCGTCTCGAGGTCAACGGTGTCGAATTCCTGAGTACCGCCGGCTATGGTGGGCTCAGTGCAGCCAATGGCATCATGCTGGGCGGCGTTCGCGTCGTGGTCCACTCTGCTCCCATTGTGGCGTCCACCAGCGCGGGTGTCCAACCCATTGGAGCTAGAGGATGCATCTTCTTGATCGGAAACGTGTCCGATTTCGCCTTGGGCGGACAGGAGTTCTTCGTGGACAATCTCTACATCACCACCAAAATCAGCGGCCCGGAGCCCGAGGCACCCCTGCCGTTGCCGGAGTTTGTGGAGCAGTACGGCGCGGATACACTGCAAAGCTTGTTCGTCCTCGACACCAACCAAGTCGAGAACACGTGCACCCTCGTCTTGAACTATGCCCTCGCGGAAGACCTCAACAATTCACCCAATACAATCGTCGATTGGGATGATACGGAGTGGTTGACCTTGTACAACGGCAATGTCCTCAGCAGTGCCGGTTTGGGCGAAACCGCCGTCATCAACGTGGCAGGCATCCCCACGGGCGAGCCCGTGACCATTGCCCTGATCGACGACGACTACACCGTGGTCATTCCCGGAACAGAGGTTGTGATTCCCGAGTGCGGTGGAGAAGTACCGGCTCCTTGCAATGTGAATGCCGCGTTCTTCGCCACGGAGATCGCGTGTGGACAGTTCCAGATCTTCGCCCCCCCTGTGTTGCCGGGACAGACTGAAAGTTGGGCGTTGAACGGGATGCCTTACGCAGCCCCGGCCTCACCGGCCACTTTCAATCTCGGCCTCGTGGGTGCATACACGCTGTGTCGCACGGTTGTCGACCCCAGCATCCCGAATTGTGAGGACACCTTCTGTCAGTCCTTGGTGGCGATTTGCGAACCGGACAGCTGTGATTTCCTGTTTGACCACGAACTCATGCCGCTCAGCCCGAGCATTGCCACCTCCTCGACCCACAATCAGGACGGAATGGACCTTTCCTTCCACCCGTTTGACGATGGCATTTCGGCCACGTTGCTGACCGGTACAGTGTTCACGGACTATGCCGTTTCAGGCATCGGCGACGGGCAAGTGCTCTACCTGAGCAATGTCAACGCTGAGTACGACCTCAGCGGGCTGATTGGCACTTCTCAAGTGACCCTTGAGTATTTCGACGGTGCCGGAATCGAGAATTTGACCATCAATGGATCAACCCTGGTGGATGAGTTCGGCACACTCTCCAGCAGCACGTTCAGCCTTGGAGGTGTCGATGTCGTCATCAGTCGAAATTCAGGTGTGGGCTTCGATTACGGTCAGGTCACCATGATTGGAAACGTAGCGTCATTCCAGATTGGAGGTCAGCAGTTCTACGTCGACAATGTGTGTGTGACGGCTGAGGGCGTTGCTTGCACTGCGGACACCGACGGTGACGGCACATGCGACGAGGACGAAACACCAGGCTGCACCGATGAGTTGGCTTGCAACTATTCGGAGTCCGCCACGGACGACGATGGCTCCTGCCAGTATGATTGCGCCGGCGGTGACAATTTGCTGACTTGCGACTTCGTGGCCCCCGATGTGGTCGAGGACTTCGATGCACAGGCCAGCTTCACCTATGGCGACGTGATTTCTGGGCCGACCAGTCAGAATGTGCTCGCTGAATCGGTGATTTTGACCACTGCGGACGACATCGAGCTGATCATCGACTCTTTGAGACTCGCCAGCTTCTCGGCTTCTGTGGACACCCTGTACAACTTGGTCCGATTCAGGTCCACTTCACCCTACCCTGGATTCGGTTCAGGAAAAGTGACGGAGATCAACAACAGCCTGCTTCGGTTCATGTTGCCCTTCCCTGAAGCGTTGGCAGATGGGTCTGTCCTGACCACCGATACCGTGTGCATCGAATGGCTCGATCTTGGAGGACGAGAGCGTCTCGAGGTCAACGGTGTCGAGTTCCTGAGTACCGCCGGCTATGGTGGGCTCAGTGCAGCCAATGGCATCATGCTGGGCGGCGTTCGCGTCGTGGTCCACTCTGCTCCCATTGTGGCGTCCACCAGCGCGGGTGTCCAACCCATTGGAGCTAGAGGATGCATCTTCTTGATCGGAAACGTGTCCGATTTCGCCTTGGGCGGACAGGAGTTCTTCGTGGACAATCTCTACATCACCACCAAAATCAGCGGCCCGGAGCCCGAGGCACCGACTGAGGGCTGCATGTACACGGAAGCGTCCAACTACGACAGTGAAGCAGACGTGGATGATGGAACCTGTGTCTTTGAGGACAACGGTTGTCCGACTGATTTGGATGGCAATGGCACGACAGCCGTTCAAGATTTGCTGATTCTCCTCGGTGCATTTAGCGAAGAATGCGAAATCCTGAGTGGTTGCACGGACCCGGCGTACCTCGAGTACGATCCGGTCGCTACAGCCGATGACGGCAGCTGTTTGACCTTTGTGGTGAACGGGTGCACCGACTCCAGCTACATCGAGTACAACCCGGAAGCCAACACCGATGACGGCAGCTGTGCCACGCTCGTGGTTGAAGGGTGCACCGATTCCAGCTACATGGAGTACAACCCGGATGCCAACACCGATGACGGCAGCTGTGCCACGCTCGTGGTTGAAGGGTGCACCGATTCCAGCTACATGGAGTACAACCCGGATGCCAACACCGATGACGGCAGCTGTGCCACGCTTGTTGTCGCAGGCTGCAGCAGCATCGAATTTGACGGGTACACGTATTCGGTGGTGGAGATTGGCGACCAATGCTGGTTCGCCGAGAACCTTCGCACAACGGCGTACGCCAATGGAGACAGCATTCCTACGGGGTTGACCGACAGCGAATGGACGACAACGACAGCGGGCGCCACGGCTGTCTATGGTGAGGGCAGCAGTAGCTGTGATAGCTTCAGTCCTGACATTGACGCGTGCGATGAAGCGCAGTCGTTGGCTGAGTATGGCCGTTTGTACAACTGGTATGCGGTGGACGATGCCCGCGGTCTGTGCCCTACGGGCTGGCATGTTCCAACCGATGAAGAGTGGACGGAACTTGAGGGTTACATCAGTTCACAGGGCTTTGATGGGTCGGAAGGCACGGCATTGAGATCGACGACGGGGTGGAATGTTGTATTCCCAGAAGCCTTCCCCGAAGGCACCAACTTCAACGGCTCGGATAATTTTGGGTTTTCGGCGCTTCCAAGCGGCGCGCGTACATCGTTCGATGGCACGTACAACCTTGCCGGCCTAGGCGCCTACTTTTGGACTTCGACTTACGATGTCGACCCCCCTTGGCCCGATCTTGGTCCTCTCGAAGTGAGGCTCGCCACCGACATTGTATTCTACGCATACAATTTTGAAAATGATGGGAGCGCTGTGCGTTGTCTCAAGGATTCCGAGTGAGCGAAGCGAGCAAGCGTTGACCCTTTGATTCTTGGAGGCCTAAGGCCGACCGGGAGCACTTGGCGGATTTCGGGCGAATGCCTGAAATCCGCCGCTTGCTTTCGGGGGGTATATTTGGCGACGTGACTTCCAGATCTATTTAAAAGCATGCGATTTCACACACTGCTTGCCATCCTCAGCCTGACACTCTAGAGCTGCCAACAACAAGAGGGCTGCACAGATCCCTTTGCCGCGAACTATGATGCCCAAGCCGTCGAAGAAGATGGCAGCTGTGAAGGCGTCGCCATGGACGACCACGCCTACAACACGGTTCAAATCGGAGACCAGGTGTGGTTTGCGGAGAACCTTCGTACCACCGTGTATGCCAATGGGGACCCGATTCCAACTGGACCCACACCGATCGAATGGCATACGACCACTGATGGCAGGGTCACGGTGTATGGTGCGGGCAACCACGATTGTAATCAAATCAACCTCGACTTCGACGCCTGTGACGAAGTGCAGTCTCTCGCCTGCTGTGGCCGCATGTACAATGGCTATGCCGTGCTGGATCCGTGGGGACTTTGCCCCGGCGGATGGCATGTTCCCACAGTCACCGAATGGAACGCATTGGAGGCCTGCGTCTCCTCCCAAGGTTTTGATGGTGCTGAAGGTCACGCCCTCCGGGCCACGAGTGGTTGGGTCGATGGTGACGGTACCACCGCAACAAACGGCACCGATGACTTCGGTTTTTCCGCCCTTCCCGCGGGCCAGCTGTCCTCTGTGCAGCTCAATGACATCGTGACCCTCTACGGTGGAGCTGGATACTCTGGCCACTACTGGAGTTCATCCATGGGAGACAGTGCCCTCCTGCATATCCGCAGTTGGGCAGGCCACTATGAACACATGATGCACGACGGCCGCATCCCCGCTTGCGGCCTTTCAGTTCGATGCATCCAAGACTGATCGCCCGCTCCAATCCTGGGAAAGGGCAGTCTCTCTGCGGATGATCAATACCGCATGCGACATGCTCCCCCACCCAAACTGACGCCCGTCAGAATGGCACCCGTATCGATCCCGGACCCGTGACCCCACCAACACCGGGTCCCGCCTAAGTTTACTTCCGCTCCGAGGGCGTCAGGGGCTCTGCGCCAAGAGTGCGAGGGCGTGTTCGAGGACTTCCGTGCTCTCGTCGGGGTACGCGACCTCGACAGCCTGGCTGTCCGCCAACCACTGCGCGAGGGCAGGTGCGGCGTCGGGGCCGAACCGCGACAACGTGGCCACCCCCATGTCGGCCAAGCAGTGCGCATTGCAGGCCTGCTCGTACTGGCCCTGCTGGGGAATGACCAGCAGCGGCTTGCCGAGGAACAGCGCCTCCGCCGCCGTTTCGAATCCGGCCCCGCAGAGGACGCCGGCACTGGCCGCCATGCTCTGAAGGAACCCCTCGGCGCTGGCCGGAAAGCACCGCACGTTGTCGTGTTCCGACGCCTCGGCCCAATGCCGGGAAAACACCTGCCATTCCACCTGGGGCAAACGGCGGAGCACCTCCAGGATCTGGGCCTGGCCAAACGACGGGAGGTACACCGTGACATGCCCACGGTTCTCGACGGGAACCTCGCGCACCGCGCGGCGAATCACCGGGGTCCGGATGTCCGGCGCGTAGCGTTGGAAATGGAAGCCGATCTGATGGGAAGCCGGGGCGTAATGGCGCAGGATTCCCGCGCTCAACGGTGCCTTGCGCGCCGGTTTCGGGCTGGCCGGATGCTGCACCGCCGCCTGGTGCGACAGGCTGACCACAGGCACGCCCTGCCGGCGGGCCGCCCACGCGGAAATCGGCTCGAAGTCGCACAACACCCCGTCGTAGCCGCGCAGGTCCGCCGTCCGCACATCCCGAAACAACTGCGCCGGGCGGGCCTGCTTCAAGGTCTTCCCCCAATGGATGCCACCCCGGGTCCCGAAGGCGAATCCCGCACCGGGCATGCGGCGGTCCACGTCCACATCATACGCCCTGTCCATCGGGCCACCGCTCACCCACACGTCCACGTCGGCCATGCGGTCCAACAGCGGCAGGAACTCCATGGCCCGCGTGTGGTGGCCATTGCCGGTGCCTTGAAAGGCGTACAGCACGCGCATCACAGGGTAAACTCCGCCAACATCTCCTGAAACAGCGCCTTGACGTCGGGCGATTCCGCCTTGGCACCCTTGGACGCCTTGCGCGATGGCCGCGCCTCTTCCTGCCAATGGATGCGCCACGCCCCGTCGTGGTACTCCAGCGCCGTGCAATTCTCCACCCAGTCGCCACTGTTGAGGTACCGCACCGCTCCCCCTTCGCGCCGGATGGTGCGGGAGGCGGGCTGGTGAATGTGCCCGCACACGACGTAATCGTAGCCGTTCCGAATGGCGATGTCCGCCGCCGTTTCCTCGAATTGGTTGATGAATTTCACCGCGCCCTTGACGCTCTCCTTGACCTTTTTGGACAGGGAAATGCGCCCTCGGCCCAGGGCCAGCGAGACCTGGTTGATCACGTGGTTCAACCAGATCAGCGCATCGTACCCCTTCCCGCCGAGCATGGCCAGCCATTTCGAATGCTGCATGGTCACGTCGAACACGTCGCCGTGGAAGCACCACGCGGTCTTGCCGTCGAGCTCGAGAAGGACCTTGTTGACGATCTTGAAATTCCCCGTTTCAAACCCGACGAACCGCCGCAGCATTTCGTCGTGGTTGCCCGTGATGTAATAGACGGTCTTCTGGCGGGCGATCATCCCGAGCAACTCCCGCACCACCTGCATGTGCGCCGGCGGGAAGTATTTCTTTTTGAATTGCCAGATGTCGATGATGTCGCCGTTGAGGACGAGGATTTCAGGGTCGATGGAGCGGAGGTAGGCGAGCACTTCGGTGGCCCGGCACCCGCGCATGCCGAGGTGCAAATCGGACAGGACCGCCACCTCGACCGGGCGGCGGTGTGGCTGGGCAGGTTGTTGGAGAGTCATCGCCCAAGAACGAACCTCACCGTTGCCCCACGGAGAAGCGCAGTAAACCGTTGCGTTAAATCCGCCCGGACTCCGCCTCCCTCACTCGCCACAGGCGCCAAAGAAGCCGAGGACGTAAAGGAGGTCGTCGACCTGCACCAAGCCGTTGAGGTCAAAATCGTAGTCCGCACAATCGGCATTCACCGATGGGGTGTAGGCACACCCATAGACACCAAGAAGATCCAACAATGCCGCAACCCCAAAGCACAAGGGGGGCTGGAATCCGTCCAACGTTTCCCGCCAACGAATCTCCCCTGTGGAGTAAAACGCCATGGCCACATCCTTGTCGCCGTCGCCATCAAAATCCCCGAAGACCGCGTTTTGCGGACCGTTGAAGGCATCCAACGCCACCGTATTGCCCGTTGCGCCGTGAAACAGCCGGAACCGTGCCCCACCGTACTCGCTCACGATGACCTCAGCGAGGCCGTCCCCATCCGGATCGGCCACGGTGAGCATCAGGGCGCCATCGACCCCCTCCATCCCCAGCCCGGTTGCAGCCTGAAACACGCCTTGGTCGTTGGCGAACACCTGGACATCCTCCTCATTGTACCCCACACCGAGCAAGTCCACATCGCCATCGCCATCCACATCGCCGCATTGGAGGTCCTGTGCACTGGTCAAGTCCAGCACCTGAGGCGACGCAAAATCAAGGGCCATGACGTCCCCGGTTCTGAGCCAAATGCGGACATCGCCGGAGTTCTCGAAGGCCGCGGCCACATCGAGCAGGCCGTCGTTGTTGAAGTCGTCCACAGCCACCGCCTCACAGCGGCTTCCGGTGTCGTCCAACTCGAGGGGCTCGCCGAATTGTCCCGCCCCATCGTTGAGCGCCAACAGGACATCCGAGCCCTGCCAGGCCGCGGCCACGATGTCCAGATCGCCGTCCCCATCGAGGTCCACCATCGCCACATCGTCACACCCGTTGATCGACTGAAGGAGGGTGTCCGCCAGCAGGAAGGCCCCTTGGCCGTCATTCCGCAAGCCCACCACGCGGTCGCCGTTGTAATCGCTGACCACCGCGTCCAGGTCGGCGTCGCCATCATAGTCGGCCAACTGCACCTCGTAGCCGAAGTAGGTTCCCGTGGGCACGTAGGTCACCTCGAATTCCCCACCAGCCCTCGCGAGGGCCACATACAGGTATTCCGGCCCGCCGTTGAAGAGATTGGGGCCCTGGACCATCACGGCCAAGTCATCCAAGCCATCCCCATTGAGGTCACCCGACGCCATGTTGCGCACGTACTGGATGCCTTCGATCACGGTAGAAAAGGCCCAGTCGGAGCCCTGAGCCTCTGGCGTCCACATCCTGACCTGCCCAAGGGTGCGGGACAAGCTCAACAACCGGCTTTCCCCCTCCACCGCCATCACGGCCACATCCATGGCTTGGGGCACCGTGAGCTCCACGATGTCCGGTTCGAATCCGCCGCCTTGTGCCCCGTACATCACCCCGCATTCGCCGGACACCTGGGCCGCCGCGACCACGTCGGTCAAGCCATCCCCGTTGAGGTCGCCGAAATCGAATTGCTGCGCCTTGGCCAGCAACCCGAGCGTAGCGGCCACCGCCGTGACCGGGTCCCATTGGAGGACATAGGTGTCGTCCACTCCGAGAAAAAAGGCATCGGGCTCCCCGTCCGCACCGTGGAGCACCCCGATGGCCGACAGCTTGCCGAAATCGGCCACGAGCTCCGGTGGGCTGAACACACCCATCCCATCGCCAAGCCGCACGTAGAGCTGTCCGAAATTGGAGGAGGCATACAGCCAGTCATCAAGCCCATCGCCGCTCCAATCGGCAATCGCCGTCGCTGTGGCGCCATTGACATTCTCCACCAACACATCCGTGGTGCCCCCGGCCCCATCGCCGAGCATCATGACGGCCTCGTTGGTTCCAGAGTCGCAATAGGCCACATCGAGCACCCCATCTCCGTTGACGTCGGCCACGTCCATGCGAATGGGGTTGTCCCCCACCCGCAGCTGCACGGCAGGCGCAAGTGTGCTGTCCGGCAATCGCTCCAGCCACGTCAATCCGCCCTCCTCACAGGCCAAGAGATCCAGCCGGCCATCGCCGTTCCAATCCACGGCCTTGAGGTCATGCCAATCATCGGTCATGGTCGCGTCGGGAAACAGGGACATCCACTCGAATCCCCCGGTGGAATCTCCTTCGAAAAGGGCGAGGCGGTTGTTGCCATTGCCGGCCACCAGCACATCGGTCCACCCATCTCCATTCCAATCCACCGCCTCGAAGGCCTCGGGGTTGAGCAGCCGCTCCACCACCCTGCGGCTCTCCCCAAACTCAGGGAAACCCGCGGTTTGGGAAACCGCCTCCGAAACCAACAGCCAAGCCAGAAAAGCCAAATACCAGCGCATTTCCTAAAAATAAGCCCCACCGCGGACGCACAGCTTTGAAAAAGTCACTCCAGAGGCGTCACTCCGGAGGCGTCACTCCGGAGGTGTCACTCCGAGCGGGTGAGGTTGACGAAGGCCGTGGCCTGCAGGTACCAATAATGCGCCCAACCGAGGCTGCCCTGGCCATCGAACTGCTTCCAACTCACCACGAGCGGACCCGCCTCCCATTTGACGCGGTCGCTGACCTGTCGGCCGTATTGCAACGACGTCCACGACTCCCGAAACCGGTCCGCCCCCTTCGACACGTTCGCACCCGCCCACGCTTCCAGGAAGGCCTCTGCCGTCGCGGTCAGCACACCGCCCCCGAGGGGCCAGGACACTCCAAATTGTTGACGGGCCCGCGGCCGCCACGACCACACGTCCTCCTCCGCGCCGAACGGGTCGTTCTCGATCATCCGCTGGTCCCATCGCGTCCTCGACCACCACGACACCCGCTCCCCTTTCTGGAACCGCTTCACCTGAAGCCAAACCCGGTGCTCGTCCCGCGTGTAGCGCTGCGGCACCCAAGCCCCCGTGCTGGTCATGGGCACCCATTCGTGGGTGTAGCTCCCGGTCACCGACCACGCCTCGTTGAGCGTGCGCGTGAGGTCGAATTCCGTGTAGGCGAAGACCAGCGCCCGCACCCCCCGGTACTCCCCTTCCTCTGCACCCGGACCATAGACGTCCATGGCTTGGGTATGCGAGAAGGAAGGGCGGGGTTGTTCGAAAGGAAGGACACAGGCAAACGAGTAATTCTCGACGTACCAATCCTCACCGAGCGACACCCCCACATCCACCGTCGGCATCCCGCCGGTCAAATGAATGTGCTGCTGCCCGTGCGCACCGGACAGAAACGCCCAACACGCAACCCCGACAAACATGGCCCGAAAAGCACGCTTTTGCATGGCTGCGAAGGTTCGTCTCGCACATTGCCCCTGCGTGAACCCCATGGGGTCTGTGTGTAACCAAGCCGCCACAACCCCCGCCGTCAGTGGAGCCGGAGGTAATGTGCACCCCCTTGAAACCACCAGCAATCACTGGCATTTATGGAGGTTGATGTGGAGGAGCCCCCTGAAGAGCCCCTCGTATTTCCAACATATCACCCCGCCTGCACCTTGTTGCTGATCACCCACCTATGTTGACGCCACTCGGACCGTCCCACTCGTTCTCAGTGACGCATTTCAGAAAGAAGGCGGCAACGTCTTGGCGCGATATGGGCTTCGCAAAATGTGCCGTTTGCCCCAAGACCTTCGGGTTCCCTGAAGGTGGATTGTCATTCAAGGCATAAGGCCGAATGATGGCAAGAGGAAGTGGATTCTCCAGCCTCGATGCCGCTTCCCTCAAAATGCGTTCCGCGTGCTCGTAATTCTGGAACCCCTTACGCCCCCCAATGAGGGTCAGCATGGTTTTGATAAACCAGGATGTCCCGCCCACTCCCACACTGCTGATCATCAAACACCGAGGAGGCTGAGGCATGACCGAAACTGCGTTGACAATGTTCCGAGCTGCGCGGTCCATGATGAGGACAAACTTCCTCGGCTTGCCGGGATTGCCCAACAAACTGACCACCACATCGACACCATCCACAGCCTTTTCAACGTCTTTCGGCAACGTGGCATCTCCTTGAACCACCTCAAGCATCTCTTCTTCTCCGAACGGGAATTTCGCCGGACTGCGAACGAAGGCCCGAACGACAAACCCTTTGTCCAATGCCTGGCGAACGAAATGTTGCCCTACTCCTCCTGCCGCTCCAAAAACTGCAATTTTCTTCATGCTTTTGCTTTGAGCAAAGGTCTGAAGCTCTAGGTATACTTTTGATACCAGTATCTCAATGTATACCGAATCACGCAGTCACATGCATCACAGAGAATCGATCATTCAAGAATTCAAATCTGCACCCAAAGCTGACAACCCGATTCAGGCCATTGAGCAGTACCGAGGCGAATTGCGCGCAATTGGCGACGCCATGGATTGCCTGTCCGGACGATGGAAGATGCCCATCATCTGTTTGCTCTGCGCAGGAGAATTTCGATTCTCCGAATTGAAAACGGGCATTCCCAAGATCACCCCGCGCATGCTTTCGAAACACTTGAAGGAACTGGAATCGTATGAACTCATCGAACGCACTGTTCACGCCACCTCCCCGATCAAAGTGAGCTACAAACTGTCTGACTACGGCTATTCCCTCGCTCCCATCATTGTGGAGCTGGTGCACTGGGGCAAAACGCACCGAAAGACGATCATTCAATCCGGGCCCAAGACTGCCGAAGCCTCATAACCAAAATGCTGGCCTTAGGAGCTAAGCATGAAGGGGATGCTCCAGCATTGGTGCAACGGAGACTCAACAACAGGAGCCCCCTTTGATTTGCTGTGAAAGCCTAAAACCTCATTAAACACTGGGATTTGTCTTTCCATCCGCTCACCTTAACCAATTCAAAACGAGATGATTACACCTTTAGGTGGAGCCGGGGGTATCCGACACCCCTTGAAAGGGCCAGTATTTACAAGGGTTTTTGAAGAATTTTTGCTCTTGTACCCCCGCTTGCCCCCCTACTGAATCGCTCCCAATCACGTTAACCTGATTGCGTTTCAGGGAACCCAAACAACGATGGAATCAGTTGAAATCCAGTGTGGC
>JBMZAL010000002.1:0-25628 GCA_049611325.1 Flavobacteriales bacterium | reverse complement strand
GCCAGTTGCAACCCACCCTGGGCGCTGATCGCGCTTAGAATTGTCAGTATATGAAGGGCTTGGGGTAGCTCGCGCTGCACCACAAGGCCAGCATCGTTGCGATGCACCACAACAACCACGTCAGCCACAGAGGCTTCGTCGTGGTTTGTTGTTCCATCCAATTCCGGGTGCGCTCAGGCATGAGGTGCAACGCGTAGCCGAGGACAAGAAGCGCGATGCCTGCCGCGTAGGTGGGTGACCACACCTGGTCCATGGGGTTGGGCGCGGCCTGTCCCAACTGGTGCCAGAGCACCTGCGCGGTCTCCCACGCGTTTTCCGGGTGGGGTGCTTCGGTGGATTCGTTCCATGCAATGAGGGAACCGGCCCGAAACCAAATGCGCGCCAACACCACCGTGTGGAAGGTGATGAGCCAGCCCAGCAGTTTGGCCCACGAGGCCTGGACGCGAAGGGGCCACACAATCCAAAGCACGAGCACGGCGCCGTTCAGCGCGCCCCACGTCACGAAGTTCAAGTGCGCACCATGCCACAATCCGCCGAGGAGCATGACGATCATCACGTTGACGGCGGTGGCCAATTTGGCGTGCACGCGGGGGGCCATCAGGATGCCCGCGACAGCCAACAAGGTGCCACCCGCAAGCAGGAGCGCGCCGCCCAATTCGCCCCACAACACCATGCCGCTGACCAGCATTGACGCCACCCAGAGCACGGACAGTGCGCTGAAGCGTCGGTTTCCGCCCAAGGGGATGTAGACGTAATCTTTCCACCACTGCGACAAGGTGATGTGCCACCGCCGCCAAAAGTCGGACGGCGAAGTGGCGCGGTACGGAAACCGGAAATTCTCCGGCAAGGTGATGCCGAGGAGGCCTGCCATGCCTTTGGCCATGTCGGTGTACCCGCTGAAGTCGGCATAGACTTGGAGACTGTAGCCGTAGAGCGCGAGCATGACTTCCCACGACACCCATTCGGCGGGGCGTTCAAACACCGGGTCCACGAGCCATGCCCCCACCAAGTCTCCGAGCACGAGCTTCTTCAAAAACCCGCCAAGAATGAGACGGACATGACGCGCGTCGTCTTCTCGTTGGGACGTCCAAAGTTTGGCCTGCAATTGCGGCAAAAACTGCTTCGCACGCACGATGGGACCCGCCACCAATTGCGGGAAGAAGGTGATGTACGTGGCAAGAGAAAGCAGGGAAGCCGGACGGGCCAAGGTGCCACGATGCACATCCACGATGTAGCTGATGGCTTGGAACGTGTAAAAGGAGATGCCTACGGGAAGCATCCATTGGTCCAAACGCCATGCATGCAAGGTGCCCTGCAGGGGGCTTCCGGGAAAGAGGTCTGCGACGAAGTAGGCGTATTTGAACACGCCCAACACCCCAAGGTGGAAGGCAATGCCTGCCCCAAGGAGCAGGTGACGAAGCGTGCCTTGTTGCGACCACATGGCCTGCGTGAGGAGGTGGTTGACCAAAATGGATCCCACCAACAGTCCCACAAGTTGCCCTCCGACGAGGGCATAGAAGCCCAAACTGAAAGCCAGCAGCAGCGCTTGTCGCAGCTCGGGACGATGCCACCGCTCCGGCATGACGCGATTCCACCCCGACAGCATGAGGAGCAACGAGGCGAAGGCGGCCCAAAACGCCCAACTGGTAAAGGTGAAAGCCAACGTCATGGCGTTCGAAGGGATTGCCAGGCCGCCAAAAGGGCCTGCTCCAGTCGCTCTCCTGCCTCTTGGGCCCCGCGACGGGTGAAGTGGATGTGGTCGTCCGAAGCCCAACCTCGGTCGACCCACTGGGCCATGCTGCCCGGTCCGCCCATGGCCGCCTGCAAGTCCCAATGCAACGCACTTGTCGATGCGATTTCTGCGGCCAAGGCATCGACGACCAAGGGGAGTCCAGGGAACGCCGAAGGAGACTTGCCCATGTCGGAAGGGCCAATGAACAAGATTGGGATGCCCGGGAAGGTCCGCTCCAAGAAGCGAATGTTGTTGGCAAGGCGTTTGGCAAACCACCGCGCTTCTCGGGCCGTGTGGATGCCTGGAACGGCGTTGCCGCCGAATTGAAGCAGAATCAAGGAAGGGGCATGCGCGGCCTTCAGCTGCATCCAATCGGCGTCGGGGACTTTGTCAAACAGCGTGCCCGACGACCCGCGCATGGGCAAGTTGTGCACGTAGACCCCGTGCGGTTGTCCCAGGAAAATACCCTGGAGGCGTTGGGGCGACAAGGTCAAGGCCAAATCTCCCATCACAGGCGCATGGCTCCAGGACAGGCTGTCCAAAGAAGAGGCCAGGGGGTCTTCCACGAGCCGCACCGTGCCGGAATCTTGAGACCACACGTCTGTCCATGTCCAGCCTTTGTGCGTCAGGCTGGAACGGCCGTTGCCGCGCACCGTCCAAATCGCAGTGTCTGAGACGTCGTTCACCGCAAAAAACGGCAACCGAAGTGCCTCGGTATTGCGCCCCCGCCCAAACCCCGAGTTCCGATGCATCGTGCCGGCCTTCAACGAACCCACGATGGCGGTATTGCTGGCAGGGGTGAGTGGAAGAACCCATCCGGGACCGCGACCGCCCCACTTCGATTGCCAACGCGTTCGAAGCACGTTCGAGATGCGGTCGCCTTCGATTTGGCTGTCGCCCCAATGGTACACCTCAACCCGTCTGTCCTTCGCCGTGGACAGGGCTGAGAAAAACCGATGCAGACTGAACCACGCCCGGGCGCTGCCCTTCAATTGCCACGGCGCCGGGAGGTCCAATTCAACCGTATCGAGGAAGTCCCACGCTTTTTGGGATGCGCCTCCAAAGGGCATGTGCGCGCGGTCTGGGGTTGCGACGACCCTCGGAAGGCGGGGCTGAAGGGGGCGCAGGGTGGTGGTGACGTCAAGCCAAGGCGCAGCAGGTCCCCAGTGTTCCGCCGTCCACCACGTGCCGAGCAACAATCCCCACAAGAGGAGCCATTGAAACCAGGGACGGGGCTGGTTCATGGTTCAGAGGAGGTCTGGGATGATCAAGGCCATGCCGGGTTGGAGGTCGTCCCAAACGCCATTCCATTGGGCCAGGCACTTCGGTGGCAGTCCAAATGCCCGCGAGATGCTGTAGACTGTTTCGCCAGGTTGCACGACGTGAATGCGCGGGAGCTCGAGGTTTTCCATCAGGCGCATGCCCGTGCGCATGGCCACGGCCCAATCGTCCAGAGGGACCGTTCTGGTTCGGGCAGCGTGCGCCTGCCGCATGGCAGACAGGGGATTCGCGTTGGCCTTCCACGATTGAAGCATGGCTTCCACAGCATCTTCGTCCCATGTCGCGCGGGAGGGACGCGTCACATCGTCACATGTGGCCCACCACGCGAGGTAGGCGGCGCTGGGCGGCAGGCTGAATCGCTTGGCCATGGCTTGGAGGGGTGAAGCGTGTGGCGCCCAACCGCGCCACGCAGAAGTCACTCGGTCAAATTGCCCTGCACGCCACGTTTGAAGGGCATGAGAGGCCTCAGGCCAAGCGGCTTCCCACGCCATTTCCCAGGTGTCGGGCGGTCGAATGTCTTTCCTGAAGGGAACAGGCCGGATCTCACACGCAGCATGGGACTGTGCATGGACCGTTTCCCCACATGTCATCCCGCCAAGAAAACATAAGCCGAGACAAGCGCAGGCAATACGGAACGACTTGAGCATGAGCATCAAAAAAGGAGACGAAACGCCAAACATTTTGCGGGAACAAGGTATTTTGGGAACATGCGCGAGCCTCACATTTCCATGTCGGATTCTTCACGCCTTTTGACCATGCTTGAGGAAAACTTGTCCGAGAACCTGGATTTGGTCGCCCAGGTGCGCGCGATTCGTGCGAGCGAATTCAAGCATCGGACCATCCTCGAAGAATTGGATTTGGGGTACATGGAGGTCGATTTGGAAGGCGAGGTCGTGCACGTGCACCCTCGGTTCTTGGCCATGACGGGCTTCACGGAGGAGGAGTTGGTGGGCACCAAGGGGGAAGCGATGCTCGACGAAGAAGGAACAGCGCGAATGGCGCGAGTGGTGTCGGAGCGCAAGGCGGGAAAAGCCTCGTCGTACGAGATGCCCATCCTGCATCGGGACGGGCACCGCATGTGGTTCCTGATTACAGGAGCCCCCATTCGTCAGGAAGACGGCACCTTGATGGGCTCGGTGGGCATTCACTATGACATCACGCAGCGCAAGTTGCTCGAGTTGGAAACCAACAGGGCTCTTGCGGCGGAGGCCTATGCGCGCAACCGAGAGCGTGGCTTGCTCATGAAAATGAGCCACGAAATCCGAACGCCCATCAATGCGATCAATGGCATGTTCAGTTTGATGAACAATGTGCCACGTTTAGAGGAGCATGAGGCCATTTGGCAGGGAGCGATGCGTGCCACTGCCATGTTGCGGAAGGTGGTGGACGATGTACTGGATTTGTCGAGGTTGGAAATCGGGAAGCCGTCTCTGCAACTGCGGGAGGTGGATGTTGTGGACGTGACGTCTGGGGTGGCCAAAATGCATCACCTGCTCGCCGACGAAAAGGGCATTCATCTGGAATGCAGCTGTGAATTGGATGAAACCCAACGCGTGCTGGACGTCGACAAGTGGCTTCAGATTTTGACCAACCTTCTTGGAAATGCAATCAAATACACAGAAGAAGGAGAAGTCTCCCTCGTGATTCGCAATCACGAATCGAAGGCGGGTTGGATTGTGGCCGAAGTGTCCGATGAAGGCAAAGGCATTCCCAAGGAACACCACGCAAGGATTTTTGAGCCTTTTGGCATGTTGAACGCAGACAGTCCGAAAGACATTCACCGTGTCGAGGAGGGAAGCACGGGGCTGGGGTTGTCCATTTCAAGAGAGCTTGCCCGCGTGATGAAGGGCGAGTTGACTTTGGTTCCCCAATCTGTGGGGGCCTGCTTCCAATTGTCCATTCCCTCGAAGACCTGGGACAAGCCCACACAACCACGGGGAACAGAGGGCGACCACGTCAGTCAAGTTCCAGATTGGGATGGAGAGGGAATGCGCGTGCTCCTCGCAGAAGACAACGACATCAACGTGTTGTACGCCAAGGCGCTCTTGGACAAGTGGAAGGTGCATGTGGATGTGGCGCCTGACGGCCAACAGGCGCTCGATCTGTTGGAGGAGGGGTGGTACGACGTCGTTTTGTTGGACGTGCAAATGCCCAACATGGACGGCCTGGAGACGCTTCGCCGGATCCGTGCTGGGGAACGCGACACCGGGAGGGTCCCACAGCAGGTGTTCATGGTCACGGCTTTTGCGGACGTCGAAACCCGTGGGGTGGCCCAAGCGGCTGGAACCAACGGCTTTTTGGCCAAGCCTTTTGCGCCGGATGAATTGCTTGACGTGCTGCGTTCGATTCCGATGTCTCGGTGAGAAAGTCGATGAATCGTTGGATTCTTCCTTCGAATTATGTAAATTACGTATTGAAGGTCTACATGAACAATGGAGGACCTCGTTGTGAATCGTAGTGGAGCACCGGCAACGGCGGGTGCTCCATTTTTTGTGCGCGACGGCTTCGGTGAACCTTTTTTCGCGGTGGGGGGTTACCCCGACATGCACGAACTGAGAACGTCTTTGGTCTTGCCCATCTCCCTCGATGAAGCGTGGGCATTTTTCAGCGTCCCTGACAATTTGGATGACATCACGCCGCCAGACATGGGGTTTGAAATTTTGACGAAAAACGAGAAGCGCACCTACGCAGGACAAATCATCCGCTACCGCGTGCGCCCCTTGTTCAACATCCCCATGACGTGGGTGACAGAGATCACACATTGCGAGGAGGGGAAGTACTTTGTGGACGAGCAGCGGTTTGGGCCCTACGCCTTGTGGCACCATCAGCACCACTTTAAGGCGGTGGAAGGCGGCGTCCAAATGGACGACATCCTGCATTACAAGCTCAAGGGCGGAAAACTGGGTGCGTTGCTGACCGGGTGGATGGTGCACGGCCGTGTCAAGGCCATTTTTGATCACCGTTCGGAGGTGCTCCTCGAGAAGTTTGGGGGGAAGGACTTGGGCTGAACCCGGGTCACTGACAGAGCACGTTGGCGGCCCACGCCGCCATCAACAAGTCGGGCTTGACCTTGGAGTTGAATCCAAGGGATGCAATGTACCCTGAACTGGCACTGACCAACTTGTGGCTGGCGTATTTGCTGTCGCTGTTGAAGTCAAGGTCGATTTGGGCCACCCGGAGGTTGCACTCTTCCAAGATGAGGTTGGCCAATTCCACCGACCGTTCCGTCTCACCCCACAGCTTGGTCCACATGTCCAGGATCTTGGGCACGCGCTCGCGACGGTAGATGACGTGGGCCCCATTGTTGGGAAAGCGGAACACCACGGTGGTGACGTACACGGTGTGGCGCTTGTGGTTTTGAGAGTCGCAGCCGACATGGACCTCCACCTTCGATTCACTCGTCATCGCGGTGATGTACTCGCACACGTCGTGCTTGAATTTGCCGCCCATGACCGTGAACTTCCTGTGGGATGACTCCATGCGGTTCAAGCTAGCGCGAGGAAAGGGCAAAAAAAAGCGGGGCCGGGGCCCCGCTTTCGCGTCTTATGCACATTCTGTGGAAGAACCTCTCTTCATCGGTCGAGTGCGACGTCAATCAAGTGACGAACGTGGGCGCGGTGCGCACGTGTCAGGCCATTGGGTGAGGTGGCGTCACGTTGCTGGCGATCGATGCGACGAAGCTGGGCAAGAACCACGCTTTGGGCCACGCCATTGAGGCGGCTCTTGTCGTCGAGCGACTTGATCAACGCTTCGACGTACATCAATTGCAATCCTTGTCGGTAGGTGTTGACGGATTTGCGGAGGTCAGCCTTGAAGATGGCGTCGGTGAGGTCTTCCATGTATTCTGCGAGGTCGTAGGTGTTTCCGTACAGACCACTGTCCAAAACGCGCATGAGCACGTTGGGGTGGACAAGGTGGGCGAGGGCGCCCCGTTGGGCACCGGCCACACGGGCGTGGACCTTGGGGTCTTCTCCGCCACCGAAGAAGCCAAACCCGCGACGCTGCGCTTGGAGATACGCCAACACGTCGGCTTGCGCCTCAAAAGCATCGGGGGCGAAGGCATACCTGTTCAAGGCTTTCATTGCGGCCTTTTGGTCTGCTTCGGACACCGGGGTGTACGGCGCCGCACCATCCAATTGTGCGGGTGTGGCGCGGTTGTAGCGGACGCCACCGATTTGGCGCGTCATGATGCGCAGTTGCGTGGCGTATTCGCCGGTCAACGCGTAGTACGCGCGCAACACCTCTTGGTGGCTGTCCACGCCGGGTGCGAAATTCTCCACGATGGAGGGGAGGAGGTCGTTCACGAGCTCGCAACGCTCCGAAGCATAGGCCACAGGATCGCTGCTCAGGTCGTAGATGTTCACGTCGGGGTTGATGCCGCGCCCCGTGCTGCGCATGTCGTCGGCGTCGTTGCCAAACTGCAACAACGGGTCTGTTGAGCGCTCCAAAATGGCACCCAACCGCGCCGCTTCCGCCTCTTCGTTGTCGAGGCCCAGGCTGTAGCCGTACTCGATGACCCACTTGTCGTAGGGGCCAGGGCTGTCGTCGTAAAATCGCGTTTGTTCGGCTTTGTTGCGGGCAAAGTTGATGGAGGGGTATTCCATGACGGAGTTGCACATGCCGTTTTCCGCCACCTTGGCGGCATCCTTGAGCTCGTCGGGGCTGAGCATGGTGCTGGCGTGCATGTTGTGGCTCATCCCAAGGGTGTGTCCCACTTCGTGCAGCACCAAGCGATGCAAGGTCTGACGCACAAACTCCGCGTGTTCCTCGTCGGTGAAGTTGTACGCGCGCATTGCGGCTGCTGCCAAGAGGCTGTTGCGGCCCATCACGGTGCCGGCGTGGCAGCGGCTCATCTGCTCGGCCAAGACCTCGCGCGACGAGCGGCCTTCCATCTCGGCGTCGAGTTCGGCGTACTCCTCGTCCATGGCCTCCTCGATCATGCCGGCCTTGGAAAAGACTTCGGCACGCCAAAGTCGACGGACCATGCCTCCATATTCGAGCATGATGTCGGCGCCCAAAATCTCACCTGTACGTGGATTGACGAAGCTCGGTCCATAGCCTGAGAAGGGAGGCGTGGGAGACGCGGTCCAGCGCAGCACGTTGTAGCGCACATCTCCCGCATCCCAATCGGCGGCGTCGGGCTGCACCTTGACCACCACCGCGTTCTTGAATCCAAGCGGCTCGAAGGCCTGGTTCCACTTTTCGACGCCCGCCTTGATGATGGGACGGAATTCCTCGGGGGTCGTGTTTTCAATCCACCATGTGATGGGCTCAACGGGTTCCGACATCGCAGCGGCAGGGTCTTTCTTTTCCAGGCGCCACCGGTGAATCATGTCTTTCCAGGGCGTGGCACTGACGCCCGTCAAGTCGTCCACCTCGGTGGTGAAGAAGCCAATGCGGGGATCGTCTGCCCGAGGCTTGAAACCTTCTTCAGGCATGGGCAGCAAGGCGTGCCGGTATCCCACGGTGACGTAGCGGCCGTCTTCAAATTGAGGTCCGCCCACAGTGGGGTTTCCATTGTCGTAGACGTAGTCAACTGACAATTCCGTGTTCATGGGGTAGTTGGCGACGTCCACCACCTTGCTTTTCGTTTTGCTGAGCTTGCCTAGCGCGGACTTACGTCCGGGACGGGAGGGGGGCTTGACCATTTGCAGCTCTTCTTTCAAGAACAGGGCGTCTGCGGAGACAATCACGCCGGTGCTGTCCTCGGCTTCCACCTTCAAGCTCGCGAGGATGGGCGTGTTGAGGTTGGCATCAGCCGCTTTGCTCAGGGCGTTCTCCGGGTCCACGTGGAAGTTGGTGTTTTCCGCGTGCACTTCCAATTGCCCAAAGTGACGGTGGAACGTCACCACCTTGCTCCCGCGGTAGCTCCCGCGGAAAAACCCGCTAGACACCACGCCGTCCTCGACTTGCGAGAAGTAGATAAACTCGCTGTCCATGGCGCCCGCAGGCACGTGCAGGTACATGCTGCCCTTGGCCGTGTCTTGGTAGAGGTTGAACAGACCTTCGTCCAGCTTGAAGTCCTTGGTGAATTCCGCCACGGTTTTCACCGCATCTTTTCCGCCTTTCTTCTTGCCGTCCACCTGCTCGGTGTTCCCTTTCTTCCCTTTCTTTTTCTTTTTCCCTTTTTGGGCCAAACCATCAACTGGCGCGAAGCTCAGAAGGGCCGCGGCGAAGGAGAGGGCCGCCCAACTCGTCATACATTTCATGGGCAACAAGGTACGTCGCAGTGGGTGGGATTGGGACCCTTTCGGCCACAGGAGCGACGGAAGTACGGGGTTACTTGAAGCCCCGCAGTTTTTTGACCGTCTCGTAGGCGTCCTGGACTTCGAGGAAGCGCGCCTCTGCCTGCTTGGCGTAGGCTTCGCCCATGTCCCGAACCTTGTCGGGGTGGAATTTCAAGGCGAGGCGTCGGTAGGCCTTTTTGAGGTCTGCGTCGCTTGCGTCTCGGGCAACTTCGAGCACCGTGTAGGGGTCGGGCTTGTCGCTGTGAAACGGCGCCTCGATGGAGGCGCGGTCTTTGTCGCTGATGCCCAAGGCGGCTGCCATGCGGCGGATGAGCTCGACTTCCCTCGGATCGACGTTGCCGTCGGCTTGGGCGATGCCGTAGAGGTACTGAAGGAGCAGGAGGCGCTTGGCGTGGGGCATGTGGGCCCGAATCTGCATGCACACGCCGCGCACGTCCACCGGATTTTTCAGCGCTTCGCGGAGGGCGAGTGTCAGCTGCTCGGCTTGGGCTTGCCCAAAGTTGGTGCGGAAGAACTGCTTGACGTAGTCGAGCTCCGACTTCAGCACGCGCTCGTCGGCCTGCATCACGGCCGCGCTCAAGACGACCATGCTCAAGGCGAAGTCGCCGGCGCGGGTCGGGCGTGCCGTCGACCGACCACCCCGACCGCCTCGACCTTGATGCCCGCCGGCCGCGCCGCCGTCCATGGCGAGGCTGTCGTCCGAGAACATCTTCCCGAGCCAGTAGCCCATGACGCCGCCAATCGGACCCCCCAGGGCCCAACCGACGGCGCCTCCAATCCACTTGGTGTAAGACATCAGGCCTGTTCCAGTTGGGCGAAGCCCTCGGCGATGAACGCCGTCAATTCTTCGCCTTCGAGCAGGCCTTGGGACAGGCGCGCGAGGTTGGCGGCACGCTTGGCCATGCCGGCGCGCTTCGCCTCGTCCGTTTCGTTGAGCAGGGCAGAGGCGAGGGGGTGGTTGGCGTTCACGGTGACGTCGTAGCTGTTGGGCATGTCACCAAACATTTGGAACCCACCGCCGCCCACGGCTTGCTGCTCCTTCATGCGGCGCATGAACTCCGACTGGGTGATGACCAGCGGCGCCGCAGTGGGCGACATGGGGGCGAACTGCACCTTGTACGACTCGCCTGGGAACGCGCCTTCGAGGACGGGTTTGAGGGTTTCCTCCTGCTTCTCGTCGAGGGCCGAGCTGAGCTCTTCGTCCTTTTCAATGAGCTTGTCGGCGATGTCGGCGTCCACGCGCTTGAATTGCAGGTCGGTGTGGGTTTGCTCGAGCTTGCCCACGACGTGGGCGGCGAGCGGGCCATCCATGACAAGCACCGTGTAGCCCCGGTCTGTGGCTTCCTTCACGTAGCTGTGCTGCAGGCTCGCGTCGGGCGTGTAGGGCAGGATGACCTTGCCGTGCTTGTCTTTTTGGGTTTCGCCAACAACCGCCATCAACTCCTCGTGCGTGTGGCACTTGCCTGTCGTGTCCTTGTAGAGGAAGAATTTCTGGGCGCGCTCGGCAAACTTCTCGTCGGTGAGCATGCCGTACTCCACAAAGACGCGCAGGTCGTCCCACTGCGCTTCAAATGCCTCGCGGTCCTTCTTGAACATCTGCGCGAGCTTGTCGCTGACCTTTTTGCTGATGTGGCCAGAGATCTTCTTGACGTTGGCGTCCTCTTGGAGGTAGGAGCGGCTCACGTTCAAGGGGATGTCCGGCGAATCGATCACGCCGTGGAGCAACGTCAAGAAGTCGGGCACGATGTTTTCGACGTTGTCCGTGATGAACACCTGGTTGGAGTAGAGGTGGATGCGGTTCTTCTGCAGGTCCATCTGCTTCTTCAACTTGGGGAAGTAGAGGATGCCCGTGAGGTTGAAGGGGAAGTCCACGTTGAGGTGGATGTGGAACAGCGGGTCTTCAAAGTTCATGGGGTAGAGGTCCCGGTAGAATTCCTTGTAGTCCTCGTCGTTGAGGTCCGCGGGCTTCTTGGTCCATGCAGGCTCCGTCTTGTTCACCACAAACGGCACGTCCACGCTTACCTTCTTCACGTTCCCCTCGTCGTCCTTCGCGCCTTCGGGGTCATCGATGTACTCCGACTTGGTGCCTTGCACGATCTCAACAGGCATGAACTTGCAGTAGGTGTTCAAGATCTCGCGGATGCGCTCCTGCGAGAGGTATTCCTTGGCGTCGTCCGAGATGTGCAGGACGATGTCCGTTCCGGCCGTGTCTTTGTCGATGTCCTCAAGAGAGAAGTTGGGCGAACCGTCGCAGCTCCACTTCACAGCCTGGCTGCCTTCTCGCTGGCTGAGCGTGACGATGTCTACGCGGTCGGCCACCATGAAGGCCGAGTAGAACCCCAGTCCAAAGTGACCAATGATCGCCTGCTTCGCGTCGGCATCCTTGTACTTTTCCAAGAAGTCGGTGGCACCGGAGAAGGCGATTTGGTTGATGTACTTGTCGATTTCCTCGGCGGTCATGCCAATGCCGTTGTCGCGGATGGTCATGGTGCCTGCCGCTTCGTCCAAAATGACGTCCACCTGAGGTGTATCGGTGATTTCGCCGATCTCGCCGAGCTGGGCGAGCATCTTCCGCTTTTGGGTGGCGTCCACCGCGTTGGAGACGAGCTCACGCAAGAAGATTTCCTGGTCGCTGTACAGGAATTGCTTGATGATGGGGAAGATGTTGTCGGTCGTGACGTTGATCGTGCCTTGTTGTGCCATGGCGTGGTCTGTTTTTTTCAGTCAAATCAAAAAGGACGTCTCGCATCCGCAAGACGTCCTTCTCTTGTCAATTCCCGTGCCATCCCCCCTTTGATGGGGTCAGGCTGTCAAATTCGTCAGGCCCCGGGCCTGACGTGATGACATCGTGTCAGTGTTGAATGACGACGCGAAGGGCGCGGCCATCCTCCATGCGAAGCACATACGTTCCCGTTTCCAGTCCACTCACATCGAGGGTGGTTTGGCCAGGTTGTAGCCATTGGGAGCCCGCATCGCGTCCATGGGCATCGAGCCACCACGCAGATACAGGGGCATGGCCTTCCAATTGAACGTGAAGTCGGTCGTGGGCTGGGGTGGGGTAAGCCGAGAGTGAAAGGGCCGTCTCAGGCATCTCGATGCCTGTGGGCTGAATGGGGTTGAAAACGTACCCCGTGCCTTCGCTTGGCCAGGTGTTCCCCCATCCAGCAGCACCACTGTAAAGCCAAGTGTAGATGTCGTCCGTGGATTGGAACTGAGGAGCGTCGGCAGGACCTTCCGCCACGAGGAGGGTGCCTCCGTAGGAATATGGATCAAAGTTGCCGATCAGTCCTGCTGTGTTGATGAATTCAGCTGCAATCAACGCGAAATCGGTGATGGTGTTGGGGCCGTAGTGGTACGTGATTGTCCCAGCCTCGTGCAACCACACTTGGTAGGTGGCGCGCTGGGTTGCTGTGATCGCAGAATCACCTCCGTACACCTCGTCGTAGAATCCGACATTGTGGTACTCGACTTTGAAAATGCGGTTGGGTGCCACGCCCTCCAACGTATGACGAATTTCACTGACGTCTTGGCCGGTAGAGTCTGCGGGTGCCACATCACAGATGTCAGAAAAGACAGGCGCAATCAAGTGGTTCGCATTTCCCGCGCCGAGAATCATCTCGCCAAGGTTGGCTGTGCCAAGCAAAGAACATGTGTCCCCCCAAACGACCATGTCAAAGGGAAGGGGAAGAATTTCCTCCGGATCGTCCCATCCAAGTTCAAGGTTCAGCAACGAATACTCCTCGAGAGGAGCATACGGTTGAGAAATGAGTTCAGTGGTGTAAGGGACGTATTGTCCCCAAGCGAAGCCTGCCGACAAAGCACAGGCCATTCCAAGAAAAAGGTGTTTCATTCCCTGAAATTAGGTCATGAAAATTAAGGCATCAACACACTTAGAAGTTGGGCGACAAGCCGTGTTTGTTGTGGTAGCCTTGAATGTGCTCAATCACCTCTTCAGGCGAGTCAGCCAAGCGGAACAGGTCGTCGTCGTTGTCTCCGATGGTCTTGTATTTGTCGAGCATGGTTTCCTTGAACCAATCGAGCAATCCACCCCAAAACGCACTGTCGTACAATACGATGGGCTGCTTGGTGATTTTGTCGGTCTGCATCAAGGTGAGTGCCTCGAACAATTCGTCCATGGTGCCATACCCGCCTGGCATGACCACAAAGGCTTGGCTGTACTTGACAAACATGACTTTCCTCACGAAGAAGTAGTCAAAATTCAAGCACGTGTCAGGGTTGATGTACTCGTTGTGGCTTTGCTCAAAAGGGAGTTCGATGTTGAGTCCCACCGACACGCCATCGCGGTCCTGGGCGCCGCGGTTTCCGGCCTCCATCACACCCGGTCCACCCCCTGTGATGACGCCGTACCCGGCATCGACAAGTGCAGCAGCCACAGCGCGCGAGGCCTTGTAGGTGTCCGTGTCAGGTCCTGTTCGCGCTGAGCCGTAAATGCTCACGCACGGGCCGATGGCTTGAAGCGTTTCGTAGCCCTCCACGAATTCGCTCATGATCTTGAAAATCGACCAGCTGTCGTTGCTTTTGATTTCAGACCAAGAGAGGTTGGGGTGCTTTTTGATGTTGTACTTCATACGCTCAAGATAGGTCATCTGCCGTGGTACCTTTGTCCCATGCCTTTGCTCTGGAACCCCAAACAAGCACCTGTCTTGAATGCACTGGACGCAGTGACGCGTGGTTGGTTTCCAAGAAAGGTGCAAGGGCATTGGATTTTTGGACTGCCCAAGTCGGGAACCACCGTGTTTGCCGTAGCCTTATCCGAGGTGACTTCGTCTTCAGCGTTGTTGGACACGCCTTTGCTGTGGGGCACGGCCATCAAGCCCCTGAACGAATCCGAGATGAAGGCCCTCGTTGCTGCGCATCCCGTCACATTCGCCCCCACCTTGTGGAAGGAGCCCAACGCCACGTTTTACCCCGAGGCAGCCATGGCCGCAAGCCAAGCCAACCGTCACATTTTGCTGGTCCGTGGTCCGCTTCAAAACATCCGTTCTCACATGGACCGCCTCGGATTGAAGGGAGATGCCACTTCGGTTGACTTGGCGGCATTGCACCCCAATCACCGCCCCGCGTTTTTGGACCATTCGGACCAACCGCCTGCGCTGACGCTCGCACGGAGATGGCGAGACACCCACAACAAGGCGTGCTGGGATTCGCCGGAAGTGCAAGTCCACACCTACGAATCCTTTATGGCCAACCCTGAAGCGGTCTTGCAGGCCACAGCCCAGCACTTGGGATTGCCTGTGTTGCATGAGCCCGTGCGGTCCCTTGCCAAGCAGCAACAACCCCGCGGGGCCAACCGCAATGTGCGTCCCGAGGCATTCTTCGGGGACGCAATGTGTCAGGAAATCGAAGTGCTCACGGCAGACGCCTTCCAACGCATCACCTCAACCGGCGCGTGAGCCGCCCGGATTGAACGTCCTCGAGAAGCGACCGCATGGTTTGAAGGCGCTGTTCCTTCCCAAACAGGTGCGCGGCCAAGCGTCTGTTGCGTTCGCGATCCTGGGTGTTCAAAGGCACGTAGAGTGCATTGTCCCATCCCTGCGACGGAAGGCAGTCAAACGCGAATCCATGTTCGCGGAGGAAAGGGGTGAGGTGGGCGTCGGCACGCACCACAACTCTCATGCCGTACCACAAAGCCATCACCAACACGCCCGTGCCTTGAGTGCGGACGTTGTTCATGACCAAGACATTGTGGGTGCACAGCCAGTCTGCGTAAGCCTGCCTTGGGAGAAGTTCGAACTGACCCTTCCACTGGGGCAGCAACCATGACCCCAAAACGTCAATGGACTTGGCGTATCTCGCGCTGCCGTAGCTCAGTCCGGCACCGAAATGGGTGCCTTCAGGTGGGTTGGCGCTTCTGATTCGAAGAATCATATCCAAGTGGTTGCTTGTGTTGGAGGCATTCGTGCCAAGAAGCACACGCCCTGGGACACCGGTGCACCATTGCACGTCCGATTCAGGTGGGGTCGGATTGTAGAAAGACGGATAGGTCTGCGGCTTGGGCGTTGAAAACACTTCAAAGAAGGGCGCATTTTCTCCCATCAGCGTGGACACGGCGTCCACGCGTTGGCATGCTTGGGTGAATCGCTTTTCAGCCCCGCCAAAGGCGCTGCCCATGCGCTGAACGGTGATGCTCATTTTGCCAAGCACGGCATTGAGTGCGGTCGTCCACGGCAAAAAGAGCGACCGGTTGAGTGACCTCAACACGCGGTAGTAATCGTCGCCCCAAGACGCCCACACCACAGGTACATCTTCGGGCATGGTTTCCAGCCATCGCAAATTGGGCCCCTTCAAACGATGGATGACGACGGCATCTGCCGCGGCAAGCTTGGAAGGCACCTCGGCAGTTCGCAACGAGTTTCGCCATGAGAAGGCATCGTGTTGAAGCGAGGGGGTGGGCTCGATCCACCACCAGTGGGTTGCTTCGCAGTCTTGTTCAAGCAGGTTGTGCAAAGCGCGCACCGAGGCGTGGTCAAACGCCAGATGGACAATGCGCAGGTCAGCCCCAGACATGAATTACGTTGTCGATGATTCGTTCCACGTCGTCGTCGGTCAATCCCAAATGAAGTGGAAGTCGGAACAATGAATCCGTGAATCGGTCGGCATTCGGGGCGTGAGCAGTCCATCCCATTTGTCCGGCGTAGGCGCTCTTGTGCAGGGATTGGTAGTGGAAATGACAAGCAATTCCCGCTTCTCTCAAGGCGGGCAACATGTCGTTGCGTTGCTCCAGCGAAGGGGCGCACACGTAAAAGAGGTGGCCATTGGTGACCTCGCGCCAATCGGGCGGCAGTGCTTCTTGGGGCAACCCTGCAGAGAGCCGGTCATAATAGCGCGTCCAGATGGCTTTTCTCCGGGTGCAAATGGTGTTGAATTGCTCCAATTGGCCGAGAAGGTGGGCCATCGTCATTTCATTGGGCAAGAAGCTGCTGCCGGCATCGACCCAACCGTATTTGTCCACCTCGCCGCGGAAGAAGGCCTGCCTGTTGGTGCCTTTCTCCCAAATCACACAGGCCCGTGACCACAGGTCCTCTCGGTTGACCACCAAACATCCACCTTCCCCGGAGGAAATGTTCTTGGTTTCGTGAAAGGAAAAGGTGGCCAAATCCCCAAAGCTCCCGAGGTGCTTGGGGGTTCCCTTTACGTCAATCCACGCGCCCATGGACTGGGCGGCGTCTTCGATGAGCATGATGCCTTGTTCCTTGCACCATTTGGTAATGGCAGGCAAGTCGTACGACACGCCAGCGTAGTGAACCACCACCACCACTTTCACGTCAGGGGTCCACACGGCCTTGATTTCGTCCAGCCCCATGTGCGGACGGTCGGCGGCGGAATCGCCAAAAAGGGGCGTCGCCCCACGCAACACAAACGCGTTGGCCGAAGAGACAAAGGTGTAGCTCGGAACAATGAAAGCATCCCCGGGGCCGATGTCGGACAGGATGGCGGCCATGTCCAGGGCGGAAGAGCAGGACGTGGTAGGCAACACCTTCAGCCCCAACTCGGCTTGAAACCAAGCTTGGACCGCTTTGGTCATGGGACCATCGCCACTCGTGTTGGGACTTTGCAAGACCTGCGCAATCAGCTCGGCTTCTCGTCCGACACAACGGGGCTGATTGAAGCTGATGTTCGTGTGCATTCCTTTGTTTCTGTAAATTTACATCCTTCTACGCATTGAATTTTTGACGCTTTGAATTCGAATTCCATCATCCATCCTGAGGCCCAAATCGGCGAGGACGTCACCATTGGAAATTTTTGTCACATCCACAAAGGGGTGGTCATTGGTGACCGGTGCGTGATCCGGGACTATGTCGAGCTTCGACCTGGAACCGTGGTGGGGCACGATTGCGTCATCGACTCCCGTGTGAGCAGCTCTGGAGAGGCCGTCATTGGCAACCACGTGACCCTGCGTTACGACACCATTGTGGCCCGCGGTTGCCGCATTGGCGATCACACCTACCTGAGCCCGCGGGTCATGACCAACAACCTCGACTCGGGCGGTGTGTCCATTGGCGGCGCGCACATTGGTTCGCACTGCTTCATCGGCACCAATGCGGTCATCCACCATGGCATTGTTGTTGGAGACAACGTGACGGTGGGTGCCTTGAGTTTCGTCAACAAGGATTGTGAATCGGGGAGGGTCTATGCAGGCATTCCTGCCAAAATCTTGAAATGAAGTTGACGCGATCCGAGGCATGGGAGGCTTCCTTTTTTGGGTTTCCGGTGGAGGAAATTCGAATGGGAAACGCCTTGTTTGCGGACGTGGCTGAAGACGTGTCGGCGTTGATTGAAGAGGCGGCACCTGAAACCCTGCTCAAAGTGTCCGTGGACGCCCGTCAGCTTCACGCCATTCCGTGGCTCGAGCGACAGGGTTTTGAGCTTTGGGAAACCCGATATGTTTGGTTGACCACGTGGTCTCGCGACGAGCTCACGCAAAAGCATGCGCTCCATGCTTCGTTGCCCGAAGACCGCATTGTGTGGGGGGGCGAGTCGCATCACGAGGCTATTCTCAGCATGACCCAGACGCAAGTGGCCAAGTCCACTGCCGTGATGAATCGGTTCGACTCGCCGTTCTATCCTGAGGGCAGTTCCGAAGCTTGGTACGCCAAGTGGATCGCACAGGTCTTGCAAAACCCCAAGGCGCTGGTGGCGGTGGCAGAGCACGGAGAGGATCGTGAGGTGGCGGGTTATTTCATCTACCTCCCGGGTGAACCCCAAGATGGGGTGGACGTGTACAAAGGCATTTTGTCGGTGATTCAGCCCGCGCACCGTGGCCGAAACCTCCACGTGCACCTCCAGCAGTTTTTGTTTGAGGAAATGGCCAAGCGCCACGAGCGGGTCACGCTTGACAACACCACGCAGGTGTCGAATTACCCGGTCATCCGGAACCACGCCAAGTCCGGACGTCGCCCGGACCACATCGAGCTCGTGATGTTTCGCGGCCCGCACCGTCGCTGAGTTCCGGGCCTGGCGGCGACCCACTTCGGATCAACGCCCTTTCAAGTCTAGCCTTGCGAATCAGCCCTTGGCAAGGAGTTCCTTCAGGAACCGTCCTGTGTGGCTTTCAGCCTCTTCAGCCACCTGTTCAGGCGTGCCTGCGGCAACCACCGTGCCGCCGTCTTTGCCGCCTTCAGGCCCAATGTCGATGAGGTGGTCGCACACTTTCAACACGTCGAGGTGGTGCTCAATGATCACCACGGTGTTGCCTTGGTCCACCAGTTTGTGGAGCACGTCGATGAGCAGCTGAACATCCTTGAAATGCAGGCCTGTGGTGGGCTCGTCGAGGATGTACAGGGTGCTGCCTGTTCCAACCCGTGCCAGTTCGGAGGCGAGTTTGACGCGCTGTGCTTCGCCGCCGCTGAGCGTGGTGCTTTGTTGGCCCAGCGTGATGTACCCCAGTCCCACAGCCTGAAGGGTAGAGGTGATGCGGTGGATCTTGGGGATGGCCTCGAAAAAGTCGTGGGCGTCGTCCACCGTCATGGCGAGCACGTCGGCGATGCTTTTGCCGCGGTACCGCACCTCGAGCGTTTCCCGGTTGAAGCGCTTGCCCTGACACGTTTCGCAGGGGACGTGAACGTCGGGCAAGAAGTTCATTTCCACGGTGCGGACGCCTGCACCTTTGCAGGACTCGCAGCGGCCGCCCGCCACATTGAAGGAGAAGCGTCCCTTTTTGTAGCCGCGGATTTTGGCCTCGGGGAGGAGGGCGAATTGCGTGCGAATCAAATCCATCAGCCCCGTGTAGGTCGCGGGATTGGAGCGAGGCGTGCGGCCGATGGGGCTCTGGTCAATGGCAATGCACTTGTCGATGTGCTGCAGCCCCGAGATGGTTTTGTGCGGCAGCGGAATGCGGATGTCCTCGTGAAGGTGGTTGAGCAACGCCGGCAGCAGAGTCTGGTTGATCAGCGAGCTTTTGCCACTTCCGCTGACGCCACTGACGCCCACCAAACTTCCCAACGGGATTTTGACGTTGACTTGCTTCAGGTTGTGGCCGGTGGCGCCTTTCAAGATGAGGTTCTTGCGGTGGCCCTTTCTGCGCTTCTTGGGGACAGCAATGGTTTTGACGCCGTTCAGGTATTGTGCTGTGATGGAATCGGAGTCCAAATGGCTTTGGGGTGGCCCTTGCACGACGATTTGGCCGCCGTGGACCCCCGCACCTGGGCCGATGTCGACGAGGTGGTCGGAGGCGAGCATCATGTCTTCGTCGTGCTCGACGACGATCACCGAGTTGCCTGCATCGCGAAGGGCGCACAGGCTGTCGATCAATTTTCGGTTGTCCCGTTGGTGAAGCCCAATGCTTGGCTCGTCAAGGATGTAGAGGACCTCGGTCAGGCGACTTCCAATTTGCGTGGCCAGTCGGATGCGCTGGGCTTCGCCGCCGCTGATGCTGCGTGTGGGCCGGTCCAAGCTCAGGTAGCCCAAACCCACATCCAACAAAAATCCCAGCCGCGCGCGCACCTCCTTCAATGGTGCCCGTGCAATCGTGGCCTGGCGTTCCGTGAGTTGGGGCTCCAGTTCTTCGAGGAACGACGCCAGCTCGTGCAGGTCCATGCGGCCAAGCTCTCCAATGTCGCGTCCTCCCAGCCGAAACTGCAGGCTGGTGGCTTTGAGTCGTGCGCCGTTGCAGGTGGGGCAGGTGACTTTGTGCATGAACGACTGCGCCCACCGGCGGAGGGGGATGGACTTCGCCTTTTCGGCAGAGCGGACAATGGCCGCAACAAGTCCTTCAAAGGGCACGGTGCCGCCACGGATCCCACCGCGGTCTTGCAGCTTGACGTCCCGGTCGGTGCCGTACAGGATTTGGCCCATGACCTCCTCTGGAATCTTGCCCACTGCGGTGCTCAGCGGCAGGTTGTGTGAGACCAAAATGGCTTCCACGATCCGAGAGGTCAGGTTGTCCTTCAACTTGCCGAGCGGGGCGATGCCGCCCTTCTTCACGCTCACACTTGGATCCGGAATCAACGTCTCGGGGTCCACTTGGGCCACCTTGCCCAGACCGTTGCATGTGGGGCATGCCCCGTAAGGGCTGTTGAAGCTGAAGAGGTTGGGCTCGGGCTCGGGGTAGGCGAGTCCCGTGGTGGGGCACATGAGGTTGCGCGAAAAGTGCACGGGCGTGTCGCCGTCGAGGGGCATGACCGCCATGGCCCCTTTGCCCAAAGACAGGGCGGTTTGCACCGACTTCAAAATGCGCTCGGCGTCTTGGGGCCGCACCACGATGCGGTCCACGACGGCCTCAATGTCATGAACCTTGTAGCGGTCGACTTTGAAGCCGGACTCAAGTTCCACGAGTTGGCCGTCGACGCGGGCGCGGACGTAGCCCAAGCGCATGATTTGCTCAAACAGCTCCCGATAGTGGCCCTTTCTGCCTCGAACCATGGGGGAGAGCAGCAAGAGTTTTTGGCCTTCGAAGCGGGCAAGGATGTTGTCCGCGATTTGGTCGTCCGTGTACCGAACCATGGGTTCGCCGGTCTCGAGGGAAAACGCGTCGGCGGCCCGGGCGTACAGAAGCCGCAAAAAGTCGTGGAGTTCGGTCACCGTGCCGACCGTGGACCGCGGGTTCTTCGAGACGGTTTTTTGTTCGATGGCCACCACCGGACTGAGGCCCGAAATGGACTCCACATTGGGTCGTTTCAATCCGCCCAAAAACTGTCGCGCATAGGCACTCAGCGTTTCCAGAAACCGCCGTTGTCCTTCGGCGTAGAGCGTGTCAAACGCCAGGCTTGACTTGCCGCTCCCGCTGACCCCCGTGAACACCACGAGTTTGTTTCGCGGAAGGACCACATCCACGTTTTGGAGGTTGTGCTCAGACGCACCGGTGACAATCAAATCATCTTGTCGTGCGTTGGCGGCGGGATGCGTGGTCATGCGGGTTCAACAATCGGACCTCACTCGGGTTCACCGCTTGGGGTCGCGCTTGAATTCGGCTCCAAACGGCGCACATTCCAGCCCAAACCGGCCACCAGCATGGTCATCAGGGGAGACACCCAGTTGAAAATGCAGTAGGGAGCATACGCAAGCGTCGCAACCCCGAGGATGCCGCTTTGCGCCACGCCGCACGTGTTCCATGGGATGAGTACCGAAGTCACCGTGCCTGCGTCCTCGAGGGTGCGGCTCAGATTCTCGGGTGCCAAACCGCGCTCGGCGTAGGCTTCGCCCATCATTTTGCCAGGTACCACAATGGCGATGTACTGGTCGGAGGCGAGCACGTTGAAGGCCACGCATGCGCCGACCGTTCGGCCAATGAGCCCCAAGGTGCTGTTCACGCCCACCACGAGCGCCTGCGTCATCCGCGTCAGCATGCCCGTGGCTTGAAGCACAGAACCAAAGGTCATGGCACAGACAATGAGCCAAACCGTGTTGAGCATTCCTTTCATGCCGCTGCTGGAAAGCAATTCGTCTGCCAGTTCGTGTCCCGTCACCACGGCCACGTCGAGGGCCATGGCTTGCATGGACGCCACGTAGGACGCGGCCACGTAGCCGAGGTCGGCTCCTGCGATTTGGCGAATGACTTCCGGCTGAAAGACGATGGCCGTCAAGGCGCCAAGCAGGACCCCCACAAACAGGGCAGGGGCCGCAGGCACCTTCCGCGCAATCATGACGAGCACGGCGACAGGTGCCACAAACAATCCGGGGTGAATGGAGAAGGCACCGGAAACGGCCTCGGCAAAACCGGGGGCAAGTTGGGCACCTTGTTCCGAAGCACCACCTCCAAATCCCACCACCAAGAACACGAGCAGGGCCACGCCGATGCTGGGCCCCGTGGTGTAGGTCATGTAGCGGATGTGGGTGATGAGGTCGGTTCCGGCCACGGCGGGGGCCAGGTTGGTGGTGTCGCTCAGCGGCGACATCTTGTCCCCAAAGTAGGCGCCGCTGATGATCGCCCCAGCGACCCAGCCTTCCGCCAAGCCGAGGGCTTGGCCGATGCCCACCAAGGCGATGCCCACCGTGCCGACGGTGCCCCACGAACTGCCCGTCGCGAGGGACAGCACGGCGCAGACGATGCACGCTGCAAACAAGAAAATGCTGGGCTGCAAGATCATCATGCCGTAGTGGATGAAGGCGGGAATGATGCCCGCAAGCAGCCATGTGCCGGACAGGGCGCCGATCAACAACAAGATGAGGATGGCTTCGGTGGCGGTGCCAATGCTGTGGGCAATGGCGTCTCGGATCTCTGTCCAAGTGGTGCCGCGTCCCATGCCCAGCGCGCCTGCAAACAGGGCCGCGAGGAGCAGGGCGATTTGATTGGAACCGTAAGAGCTGTCTTCGCCGAAGTACAGCACGTCCGCGCCCAAAAGGGTCACCAACAGCACCACGGGGGCCAAGGCCACCCACAGGGGCATCGCGCCGCGCATCAGGACTTGGCTTCGAGCTCCTCGCCTTCGGCAGTGCCGTTGGGAGAGAGGGCCGTTTTGTCCACGCGAGCCTTGCCCGATTCAAAGTCGAGGACCACGGTTTTTTCGCTGACCGAGACCACTTTGCCGTGGAGGCCACCGATGGTCACCACTTGGTCGCCCTTCTTGACGGCGTCGCGAAAGGCCTTGGCTTCTTTTTGGCGTTTCATCTGAGGGCGGATCATGAAGAGGTACATGATGCCAAACATGCCAGCCAGCATGAGCAACGTGGACATGCCACCGCCGCCTGCTGCGGCTTGGAGAAGAAGGTGTGAAATCATGGGGCCGAAAATAACCCCCTCACGTCGAGTTCACGAAGGATGGATGCGAATCTTCAGCGTCCGTCGGGGGAGAGGACGGTTCCCAGAAGGTGTAGGCGAAGGACCCCAGGGTCTGTGTTGGCAACCACCGTGATGACCTTGTCTTGCTCGCCGGTTTTGTCGTGGGTGTCGAAGGACACTTCCACCGTGCCGGTTTCGCCGGGGGCGAGCGGGCTGCGTGGCCACGTCTTGGGCACAGTGCACCCGCAGGAGGTGGAGACGTCGGCGATGAGGGCGTCGCCCGGGCCTTCGTTGACAAACGAGAAGGTGTGGGTCACGACGTGTCCTTCACTGACAATGCCAAACGTCATGGCGGTGTCTGCGAAGGCAAGGGTCGGGCGCACCACTGTGGCCTCTCCCTCGGTGCTGGCCGTGGCCGGCATGACGATCATGTCCGTGCGCACGGCACGGTCGTTGCCGCAGGAGGCCAGGAAGGCAATCAATCCTATGACCGCGGCGTGTCGCATTTCATTCGATGAGCCCGCGTCCCACTTTTTTAATCTCACCGGATTCTTTCAACTTGGCAAACAACTGGTCGAGGATGCCGTTGATGAACCCGTGGCTCTTGGGGGTGCTGTAGTACTTGCTGAGCTCGATGTATTCGTTGAGGGTCACCTTGAGGGGGATGGACTCGAAGGTTTGGGCTTCCGCCAAGGCCATCTTCATCAAAATCTTGTCTGTCGTGGCGATGCGCTCGAGCTCCCAGTTTTGGGCACCTTCCTGAATCAACGCCTCGCTCTCCTCCCCGAGGGAGAGAGATTTGGTGAAGAGGTCCTCCATGAAGGCCTTGTCGTCGTCGTCATCACGCCACAAGGGAAGCACATTCACTTCCTCGTCGCCTTCCTTGATCGTCTTGATGGTCTTGATGACCATGCTTGCGGCCAAATCGAGGTCGTCCACCCAGTAGATGCTTTCCTCTTCGAGCATGTCTTGGAACATCCCAAAGTTGACCATGTGCTTGCGGAACATCCGCACCAAGCTTTCGCGGTCGATTTGGAATCCACGCTCTTCAGAGGCCATGTATTCTTGGTACTCTTCGTTGTCCAAGAGTCCGCGGAAGATGGCGCGCAGCAATTCTTGGCGGTTGCCCCAGCCGACGCCCAATTCGTCGCATGCCTTCCGCAGGTTCTTGCTGTTGGCAAGGATGCGCAAAGGTTTGTTGGTGACAAACTTGGTGTTGGGGTTCAAATCCTCGGGGGAGGGCAATTGCTTCTTGTATCCCGCTTCAATGCGGTCAATGGCGAGTGCTTGCATCGACCCAATCATGTCGAGCAACATGAGGTACAGCTCCTGCATTTTCTGCGTGCTGTGGTCGAGGGCTTGACGGGCGCGTTTGACATCGCGGTCCTCGTCTTGATAGTAGCCAAAAAGAACGTGCAGGATTTTGATCCTGAGGTGGCGGCGGTTCAGCATGATTGCGAGTTGGCGCAAAAGTACGTTGCACAAGGGTGCGAACATTGGAGATTCCTTGAGGTTTTTTCACCATGTCGAGACCAATAACCCATGTCGCCCGCGGTATTTTCGCACCCATGAAATTCGCAAGCATCAAGGCCGGTTTGGTTGGGGGATGTCTCGCTGTCGCGGGATGCACCACGTTGGTGGAAGTTGACCTGCCCGAGGTGCCGCCGCAAGGAGTGCTGGAGGCTTCCGTGCGGCTGAACGAGGCACCCTTGGTGTTTTTGACCACCACGCAGGGATATTTCGATGCGGTGGACTCCACCACGGTGTCCAATTTGTTCATCGGAGGCGCCGAAGTGACCTTGACCGTGGACGGGGAAGAGGTGGCCTTGAACGAGTTGTGCACGGACGATTTGCCTCCCGAAGCGCTCGCGGAAGCAGCCGCGTTTCTCGGCATTTCGCAAGAGGCCTTGGCCAGCACAAGCTTGTGTGTGTACACCGGCTTTGGGTTGCCGTCGACGTATGGTGCAGTGGGCAAGTCTTACGCCGTTCGCGCCCAATGGAGCGAAGGTGAGGTGGACTACGATTTGCAAGCCTCCACCTACATGACGGAGCTTCCTCAGCTCGACAGCGCGTGGTTTGAGATTCCGGAAACCTCGACCAACGACAGCCTCGGCGTCGTGTGGACCGCGTTCACGGATCCCCCCGGTTTTGGGGACGCCTACCGCTGGTCCTCCATGCGCTTGGGCAAAGACAGCGACTTTTTCTCCCCCTTGGGCGGCGTGTTTGACGACGCCTTTGTGGATGGCCAATCCTTTCCTTTCCTCAGTTTCCGTTCCCCGCAGCCCGGGGTGGATGAAGTTCCGGGCGAGGAGGGCTTTTGGAAGACCGGCGACACAGTGGTTGTTCGACTTGATGGCATCGCCTTCGAGGCCTTTGAGGTCATCCGGGATTTTGAAAACTCTGTGGCCAACCAAGGAAATCCCTTTGCGTTGCCCACCTCGGCCAGCACCAATGTGGAAGGCGGCTTGGGGTGGTTTGTGGCCTATGCAGGAGTGACGGACACCGTGGTGTGTGCGCCTTGAGCGCGTGGCCGTTGCGGCTGCGCCCGGCGTTGTACTTTCAAGCCCAAATTCTGTGACGATGATCCGTGCCCTTGTCTGTTTGCTGTTGAGTTCAACGATGTTTCACGTGTTCGGTCAGGAGCCACAATGGGCCTTGACAGAGGTCACGTGTCACGAGGTAGGCGCGG
>JBMZAL010000001.1:0-36248 GCA_049611325.1 Flavobacteriales bacterium | reverse complement strand
CCCTGAAGCTCGAGTTTGTGCACCGACGCACGTCCAAGACATACTATGCCATGGTCCGTGGCTGGACGGAGGACGAAGGCGTGGTGGAGAAGCCCCTGCCCACGGCGCACAACCCCACACCCAAGGAGGCCCAAACGCACTACCGCACCCTCGCCCGGGTTGAACTCCCCCATCCGGTCGGGCCCTATGAAACCGCGCGGTACAGCGTGGTGGAATGCCGCCCCTCCACGGGCCGCTTCCACCAGATTCGGCTTCATTTCCGGCACTTGCGGCACCCCATCGTGGGCGATTCGAGGTACGGGGACAAGAAGCACAACCGTTTTGTAGCCAACCATTCCGGCGTCGACACGCTTTTGCTGCACGCCGGCCGACTTGCCGTGGAGCATCCCGAAGGCGACCGGACGTTGACGCTGACCGCGGCTGTGCCCAAGGGATGGCAAGCCATCTTGGACGACTGGCCGTGGGACGGTGATTTGTCCACCGTACCGAGGGTGGACGCTGTGGCGGGGTGACAGGGCGGCGCGGGGTTTGGCCTAATTTCGCAGGGACCCACGCAACGACATGGAGAACGCCACACCCTACACCCCCAAGAACAAAGTCCGAATCGTCACGGCGGCCAGCCTCTTTGACGGACACGACGCGGCCATCAACATCATGCGCCGCATCATGCAACGGACGGGATGCGAAGTGATTCACCTCGGGCACGACCGCAGCGTCGACGAGGTGGTGACCACCGCCATTCAAGAAGACGCCCAGGCCATTGCCATGACCTCCTACCAGGGGGGGCACATGGAGTACTTCAAGTACATGAAGGATTTGCTGGACGAGCGGGGCGCAGGGCACATTCGGGTGTTTGGCGGCGGCGGTGGAACGATTTTGCCTGAGGAAATCGAAGAGCTTCACGCCTACGGCATCGCACGCATCTACCACCCGGACGACGGGCGCGCCATGGGGTTGCAGGGCATGATCAACGATTTGATTGAGAAGGCCGACTTCAACACGGTGCCCTCTTTGGACGACCTCGACGGCGCCATGGACAGGTTGGGCAAGCGCAACGTGCGCGACCTCGCGCGATGCATCACCGCTGCGGAAAACAACGCCGAGGCATTTGGCAAAGCGTTCGAACCGGTGCGCGCCTCCCTCCCCACCGTTCCCGTCCTCGGGATCACGGGCACAGGTGGTGCAGGAAAGTCTTCCATGGTGGACGAACTGGTGCGGCGCTTTTTGCTCGATTTCCCCGACAAACGCATCGCCCTTGTGAGCGTCGACCCCTCCAAGCGGAAGACCGGAGGCGCCCTCCTCGGCGACCGCATCCGGATGAACGCCATCCACTCAGACCGCGTGTACATGCGATCGCTCGCCACACGCCAATCCAACCTCGCCCTGTCCCGCCACGTCCAAGAGGCCCTCGACATTTTGAAGGCGGCCCAGTTTGATTTGATTGTGCTCGAGACAAGCGGCATCGGCCAAAGCGACACCGAAATCATGGACCACAGCGACGTGTCGTTGTACGTGATGACGCCCGAGTTTGGGGCCGCCACACAGCTCGAGAAAATCGACATGCTCGACTTCGCGGATGTGGTGGCGATCAACAAGTTTGACAAGCGGGGCGCGCAAGACGCGCTGCGCGACGTACGCAAACAATTCAAGCGCAACCACGATTTGTGGGAAGCCCAAGACGACGAACTGCCCGTGGTGGGCACCATCGCCTCGCAGTTCAACGACCCTGGCACCAACGAACTGTACCGTCGCATGATGAACACGCTGGCGGAAAAGACAGGCGCCGCATTGACCTCGACGTTTGCCGCCGAGCAAGGCAAATGCGAAAAGGTCTTCATCATCCCTCCTGCCCGCACGCGCTACCTCAGCGAAATCGCAGAGACCAACCGTGCTTACGACCGGTGGGTGGACAAGCAAGCCGACCTTGCCGGACGTGTGCAGGCCGTGCAAACGGCCTCCGGAGAAGTGGAAGGTCAAGCCTATGACGCTCTGGATGCTGCGCGAAAGCAACTCGAACTCGATTTGGACGCCCGCCTGTATGATTGGCTCCAGGCGTGGCCAGAGCTTCAAGCGCGCTATGCCGCCTCGGAATACGTCTTTCAGGTGCGTGGAAAGGACATTCGGATTCCCACCACGAGCAAGTCGCTCTCTCACCAAGACATCCCCAAGGTCGCCCTGCCCGCACTCAGCGGCTGGCGTGACCTCGCCAAATGGCACCTTCAGGAAAACCTGCCCGGATCCTTCCCTTACACCGCAGGAATCTACCCCTTCAAACGCGAAGGCGAAGACCCGACGCGCATGTTTGCCGGAGAAGGCGGCCCCGAGCGCACCAACAAGCGCTTCCACTACGTCTCGCTCGGCATGCCGGCCAAGCGCTTGTCCACGGCCTTCGATTCAGTGACACTTTACGGCCGCGACCCTGATCTGCGCCCGGACATCTACGGCAAGGTGGGCAACTCCGGGGTGAGCATTTGCTGCCTCGACGACGCGAAGAAGCTGTACAGCGGGTTTGACCTGTGTGCACCCCAAACAAGCGTGTCCATGACCATCAACGGCCCCGCGCCCGTGATGTTGGGCTTCTTTTTGAATGCCGCCATCGACCAGCGCTGTGAAAAGCACATCCGCGAGCACGGGATGGAGGCGGACGTCGAGAAGGTCCTCAAGGCCAAATGGGACGACCGCGGACTCCCCCGCCCCGCCTACCATGGCGATTTGCCGGAAGGCAATGACGGACTGGGATTGTTGCTGCTTGGATGCACCGGCGACGAAGTGCTCGACGCGAAGACCTACGCCGGCTTGAAAGCCGAGGCGCTGAGCAGCGTTCGCGGCACCGTGCAAGCCGACATCCTCAAGGAAGACCAGGCCCAAAACACCTGCATCTTTTCCACCGAGTTTGCCCTTCGCCTCATGGGCGACGTGCAGGACAACTTCATCCACCACAACGTCCGGAATTTCTATTCCGTGTCGATCAGCGGCTACCACATTGCCGAGGCGGGCGCCAACCCCATCACCCAGTTGGCCTTCACGCTCGCCAACGGATTCACCTACGTGGAGTACTACTTGAGCCGCGGGATGGACATCGACGAGTTCGGGCCCAACCTCAGCTTCTTCTTCTCCAACGGCATCGACCCAGAGTATGCGGTGATTGGACGAGTGGCGCGTCGGATTTGGGCCAAAGCGATGCGAGAGAAATACGGCGCTTCCGCACGCGCCCAAATGCTGAAGTACCACATCCAAACGTCAGGCCGCTCGCTCCACGCCCAGGAAATCGACTTCAACGACATCCGCACAACGCTGCAGGCACTTTATGCGATTTACGACAACTGCAACTCACTGCATACCAACGCATACGACGAAGCCATCACCACTCCTACTGAAGCCAGTGTGAGGCGTGCGATGGCCATTCAACTCATCATCAACAAGGAGCTTGGATTGGCGAAAAACGAAAACCCACTCCAGGGCTCGTTCATCATCGAACAGCTCACCGACCTCGTGGAAGAAGCCGTGCTCAGCGAGTTTGACCGCATCACCGAACGGGGCGGCGTGCTCGGGGCCATGGAGACCATGTACCAGCGCTCGCGCATCCAAGAAGAAAGCCTGCATTACGAGATGCTCAAGCACACGGGTGAATACCCCATCATTGGGGTCAACACCTTCCTCAGCAAAGAAGGCTCTCCCACATTGGTGCCCGGCGAGGTGATTCGGGCGACGCAAGAGGAAAAGCAACAGCAACTCACCAACCTCGCCGCATTGCACACGATGTCAAACACCAAGGCTGGCGACGCCATCTCGGAGGTCCAACGCGCGGCCGTGTCAGGAGAGAACATCTTTGACGTCCTGATGGAAGCCTGCAAATGGTGCTCGCTGGGGCAATTGACGGAAGCGATGTTCGAAGTCGGCGGTGCGTACCGCCGAAACATGTGAGGACATGATGGCGAGAACCGTGGCACTTTGGGCGGGACCCCGAAACGGAAGTACGGCCACGATGTACAGCTTTGCGGAGCGGGGGGACACCCGCGTGATGGACGAACCTCTGTTTGGTCATTTTTTGTCTTGCACCGGTGTCTCACGCCCCTCACGTGAAGAAGTGTTGGCCACCATGCCCACGTCACGTACCGCAGCACTCCAGAGCCTGCAGCCCCGCCAAGAAGATGACGTCCTCTTCTTGAAGCACATGGCCAACCACCTCGAAGGGTTGTCGTGGTCAGATGTCGATGGCCCCCACCACCGTCACGTGATTCTCACGCGGCATCCCGATGGCGTGTTGCCCTCCTACCGGGCCCACATCGCGCGTCCGACGATGCTCGATTTGGGCTACGCGCATCAACACCGCATTCTCCAACATGCCGGAGACCGCGCCGTGGTGGTGACTGCAGAATCGTTGTTTGCCCAACCTGAACACACCCTTCGTGCCCTGTGTGCCTCCCTGGAATTGCCTTGGGACAAGGGCATGCTGACGTGGCAGCCCGGGGGACGTCCTGAAGATGGCGCCTGGGCCCCTTACTGGTATGACGGAGTGCACCGCAGCTCAGGCTGGGAGCCGCGAACGTTGGCCCATGGAGAAGTGCCGCCTGACCTTGCCGCGCTTCGTGCGACCTGCCTCGAACATTACCTTGCCTTGCAAGCCCAGTCTCTGAAACCCTGAACCATGGCCAAATTCAACCAACCTGACCCCCGAAATGCCGGCACGTGGTGCTGGGTCGATGGACTTGTGAAACGAGAGGAAGCGCGTGTCAGCGTCCTCGACAGCGTGGTCCAAGGCGGGGACGCCGTGTGGGAAGGTTTGCGTGTCGCCGGGGGACGCATCTACCAAATGGAGGAGCACCTTCAAAGGTTGCAGGACAGTGCGCACACGTTGATGTTTAAAGCCATTCCCACAACCCAAGCCGTTCAAGACGCCGTGTTCCAGACCCTCGAGGCCAACGGAATGACTGATGGCGTGCACATCCGGTTGACCTTGACGCGTGGCGAGAAATCCACGTCAGGCATGGACCCCAGACTCAATGTCCATGGGTGCACGTTGATCGTGTTGCCGGAGTACAAGGGCGCGGTGTACGGATCGGGGGACCTCAAGCTCGTCACGAGCTCCATCCGACGCAATGGTCCCTCCTACCTCGATTCCAAGATCCACCACAACAACCTGCTCAACAACATCCTCGCCAAAATCCAGGCCAACCATGCGGGTGCCGACGATGCGGTGATGCTCGACGACAGGGGGTTCCTCGCCGAGACCAATGCCACGAATTTGTTCTTGATCCGAGATGGCGTCCTGTGCACCCCATTCGGGCACGCCTGCCTGCCGGGCATCACACGTGCCTACACCTTGGACTTGGCGAGAGAATTGGGCATCCCGGTGCAGGAAGGCGACTTCAGCTTGACCCAACTCTACACGGCAGACGAGGCCTTCACCACAGGAACCATGGGCGGTCTGGCCCACATTGCAGAAGTCGACGGACGCCGCATTGGCCCCGCAGAACGGCAAGGCCCTGGCCCCCTGACGTTGAGACTCCAAGAGGCTTACCCCAGCCGCATTCCCTTCGTCACCCTGCCCTTCTCGTGATGGCCAACCTGTTGCAAGCATCCCTTCGCGTGGCTGCAGGGTTTTTCCTCAGCACCTTGGTAGGATGGGGACTCGGACAAGCGCTGCAAGACCGCCTCTCAGAAGGCATTTCCCGTCCTGCCGTAAATGACGCCTTGCAAGTGAGTGAATTTCTGGCTGCCCTGCCCCCCGCCGCACATGCAGGTCGCCTTCTCTCCACAGGGTTGGGCATGGTGCTTGGCACTTGGCTGGTGCGTCGCTTTTCCCGCAATCAACCTCTGGAGGCTTGGGCCCTTACTGCTTTGTATGCGGCAGGCGCAGTGTTCGATGTCTTTCGCGTGGACCACGGCCCTGCCTTGTCCATCGCCACGGTGGCCATGGTCCTGCCGTGTGCGTGGATGGGCATGAAGTTGGCTTCACGCGGCCGAAGCTGAGCGCCGCGCTTTCAACACCGTGTTGGCTGAAATGCTGGCCACGACCAAGGCCATGCCTGCAAGGCTCATCGTCGACATGCTTTCCCCATAACCCCACCACCCAATGGCCAGTGCGAGCACGGCACCGAGGTACTTGAAGGGCATCACCATGCCTGCATCTTCGTTGTGCAACGCCACGGTCATCAAGACCTGCGCCGAAATGCTCAACACGCCGATGGCCAGTGCAAGGCCCCAATCCGTGTCCGTCATGGGAGACCAATCACCCCATGACAACGTGCCCATGACGGGCACGGCCAACAGGTGAAACCAAATCACCACCCCCACGGGATGGTCGGTATCTCGACATTTCATGGTGGCGAGGTAGGCCACTGCCGCAAAGCAAGCCGACGACAGGCCCAACCCCCACATCCCCCAAGGCACCCGTGGATCAACCCCTTTGACCATCACAATTCCGAGGAGTGCAAGTCCGAGAAACAACCACTGCGAGCGATGAACCCGTTCGTTCAAAAAAAGAGACGCAAGCAAGACCGTGAATACAGGACTGAAATATTGAATCACTGTGGCACTGGCCAGAGGAATGTACTTGACGGTATGAAAGAACCCAGCCAAGCCGAACATCCCGGCGATTCCTCGCACAACCAACCATCCCCTGTTGTTCCCCAAAAGTGAGATGCCCATGCGACGCAGGTACACCACACACAACAACAATGACACGGCAGATCGAAGAAAGACAAGCTGGAACGTGCCCAAATGAGAAAGCTCCTTAACACACAGGTTGGCCGAGGTGTACAACACCACGGACGTCAACATGGCCAGAAGTCCTTTCCTCAACGAACGACCGTCACTGTCCCCCGCAACACGGTGGGAACAAGTTCGTGGTAGCCTTGTGCCTCGACACGGTATCCGTACACCCCGTCAGGAACGAAGTGGGTGCCTAGCTTTTGGTTGTTTTGGCCAATCCACGGCTGCTCTGGGTCGTCAGTGGCAAACACCACCTCCCCCCAACGGTTGAAGACACTGAAGGAGTATGAACTTCCCTCAAATCCCGCTCCCAGAGGATGGAACGCGTCGTTCACCCCATCGTTGTCAGGCGTGAATGCGTTGGGTACGTACAGGTGGAACTCCACCGGCTCGAAGTGCGCCGTCACAATTTCGTAGGGCACGTCCGTCAAGGTCAGGGCCATGGGATTGGCCTTGTCCTCTGGCAAGGGCGTGGACACGGCCACTTCCCAATGGCTGAACTGCCACTCTTCTTCTGTCAGGGCCTCAAACACCACCGGCCCCACGGGCTCAAAAGACATGTTCCAACTGTCCTCCACCATCGCCATGTCCACGACCCGCACTTGACCGGCCTGAGGTGGAGACACCAGCACAGTCAAGTTCGTGTGTGGGATTTCAACGAAATGCGCTGTCACCGAACCTGGTTCGAAGACCTCCAATTGCGCGGGGGAGGCTCCGGCATCGGGGTTGATGACGTTGCCGTTCCAAGACCAGTGGGAAAAGGCCCACCACTCGTTGGGCTGTGCAAGCAAGTTGTGGTTCCCCACATTCACCAAATCCGTGGTGGGGTATGTGTTGATGGTGGTGCCGTCAATCACGATGAATCCAGAACCCACAGGGCTGACAGAAAAGGTCACTTCCTCAGGAGGTACGGGGATTCCAAAGTGCGCCACAATGTGTGCATCCCCAGTGAGTGTCAAGGGCAGTACAGGGTCTGTGACGTCGGCTATCGTGACGTCCCCGGACACGACCTCCCAGTACAAAAAGGCCACCCCAAACGACTCTTCCGCCTCAAGCGCCACCGGAACATCGGCAAAATACCACGCAGTGTAGGGCACCATGGAGGGGTTGAAATCCACCGAGTTCACCTGGACCTCTCCTTGTCCAACAATGTCCAAGGTCAGGTTCACAGGCACCACGTCGTAGCAGTCTTCCATGCCCCCCACCACTTCGTCCTCGCAGCGGCTGTCAATGAAGTCGCGCAATTCCTGAAGCTCGTTTTCCCAGCCTGCCATGTTGCCGCCCCAGCGAACCATTTGGCGTGGCATCTCGGGCGTGATGACCTGCACCATGCTGTCGAGCACTGCATGCATGTTCGTGCATGTGAACGCCGTGTTCCCCAAGTCAGCCCAGCGGTTGATGTAGGTGTTCCAAAAAGTCTCGTTCTCGAGCAACGCATTGAGCACCGGAATGTGTCCTTGCCCACCCAAATTGCCCATGCTTTCTGGGTTGCATGGATCCGCAGTGGGCCCTGTGTCGGGAACCCCCGAGTAGTTGATGTAGTGCCCAAAACTCGCGTCCATGTCCCACAAGGCGTAGCGCCAACGTTTGGCATCTCCATCGGGATGGCGGCCACGCCACCACGCCGTGTTCCAATTCAACCAGTCTGCCGAAACGATGTAACTGTTCAGAATGAAATAGTCGATCAACGACATGGGGTGCAATTGCGACACCGCGTATTCGTAGTTCGCATCCACCGTCATGTCTTGCGTTGTGCAGAAGGTGACGAGGTCGTACCAATCGTCGCCTGAACCGTACTCTTCCCAAGTCCCTCCCCATGTTTTGAGGAAGTCCACGAAATGACGGGTTTGGTCGTAGTACTCTTCCGTAAAGTCCGTGTCGTCCACCTTCTCACGGTATTCATACACGCCCCAGTACTGGCCATTGAGGTAGACAATGCAGCTCTCGTTGGTCCGCTCATCGAGCTTCAAATCGGCAAGGTGACTCAGGGTGTGCACGTATGCATCCCGAATGTGCGCTCCTGGCTCGAAGGGATAGTTGTCGTTGGCCGCAGCCTTGAAAATCAAACGCTGGTATTCATCTCTTTCCTTCACATGGAAGAGCTCAGCCTCAAAGGCATGATTGTACCCCATTTGATCTCGGATGATGCAATCAAACCCGCGTTGACCGTAGGCATTGCTGTCATTTCCGTGTTCATTGCTGTCCCCCGAGGCCTCCACCCAAAATGTGCCATCCGCATGGAAAAACTCGACGTGGGCCAACTCGTCATTGCCTCCCCAGCCCCACGCGCCATCTTCTTGACCGTTTCCACTGACTGAAACCACTGGAATGGAGTGGGCATCTGCCCCAAGGAAGTAGGTGTTGGTCGCCACAAAACTCGGTGCCACACTGGGTGGAACATCGTCGTTTGGATCGAATGCGATGGCCCTGACAACCGTTGTCGATGAAATGTCGATGGGACCGGTGTAGAGTGTGCTGCCCTCGGTGGGCGTGTAACCATCCAATGTGTAGTAAATGTCGAACCCTGCAGGTGTCGAAAGCGTGATGCTCAGCGCCCCTGTGTGATAACCCGCTTCCACATTGAAAATGGGGGTCGGTGCATACCCTGTGTACATGTCAAACGGATCCATCCCGTTTGCCGCACCTGGTGAAGGCATCACACAAACCTCCCAGGAGGCATCTCCATCCACACTTCTCGCCCAGCTGTGGTCCGCCTGCGTGGTGTGGATGTCAGCACCATAGGTGTAACTCTCCAAAATGTTGCCGGCCGGATCTGAGAAAACAAGCGACTCCCCTTGACACTGGTTGATTTTGAAATTGGTGTTCAAGAATCCCCCGACATAGAGGTTGGTCAGAAGTTCCCCTTCGGCAGAACACATCACCATCAAATACCCCCCTGCCGGAACTTCGGTGCCTGCAGGGATTTCAAATTTGTCCGGGTTGGCAGGGTTGTCTGACAAGAAGTACCCGCCCAAATCCACATTGGCCCCACTGGGATTGTAGAACTCGACAAAATCTTCGTTGTCCCCCGCAATGCCGAGGGTGTAGTTGCTGCACGAGAATTCATTGATGACGACTTGTGCCAGTCCGATCGTGGGCAAACATGCCAGCAAGAAAAGCGTGTTCCAAAGGCGCATGGGAGTGGTCTTCAAAGTGATTGGGGTTCTCATCAACGAACTTCAAAACGAACCACGGCTGATGCTTGTTCATTTTGCAAACGCAAGACGTAGCTCCCGGCCCCGAGGTCCTCGCGGAGGAGCGATGTTGTTCTGCCAGAAACGCGACGCTGAAGGATGATGCGCCCTTGCACGTCCATGACTTCCAGGTCCCAAACGCCAAGTGGGAACCGAACCGTGCTGAAGTCGCCCATGGGGTTGGGCATTACCTGAACCGACTTGGCGGCTTCCATGGTGATGACGTCGGTGGCACATCCATCCACAAGCGTATGCAGGGTGTTCTCGTAGGCCTCATTGACCACATCCACCACATCGGCCAAACACACTTCCTCGTCGGCGTCGGCCCAGTACACCCGCAGGAAAGGAACCCACTCAAGGTTTTTGTGGAAGGACGCTCCGTCGTAGCTGAGGCCAATGACCTTGTTGCCCCCGGGCACAAACGACGGCGCGATGTCGTAGTTGATCGGGTCCGCCAAACTCACCGCATCGCTGATGCTGACACCAGAGAAGTCAAGCTCGTACCCCACGATGCGGTTGTGGGGATTCAAGACGTGCACATCGAAGAAGTTCATGCCCCAATTCACGTCGGCCACCATGAAATGCACCGTGTCGTAGATGTTGATGATTTCTTGGACGGGGAATTCGCAACGGTCGTGCACGCCGCTGCTGTCTGGGTGCTGATGAGCCTCATTGAACCATTGGCACTGCGACATCAACGCGGCATCGCTCACCGTGATGTGGCCATCTTGGTCGATGTCCGTGCAGGCAGAGGCTGTCAAGTCGTTGCCGAGGATGCCTTCCACGTAAGCCACAGCATCTGCATACTCTTGCGCATCGTTGTTGTCGAGGTCGCCCACGAGTTCAGTGCCTCCGCACTCGCCATTGCAATCCATCTCGGCGGTGCCAAAGATCACCCCGTTGCAGTCGTAGATGGGCTCACACCCCCCCACGTGTTCCACCACCAAAGCACCTGATGTACGGTCGAGGTTGATGCACACCGCAGCGTGGTTGTTGTCGTAGTCCATCTCTTCACGGCCCAACGCGTCGGGAATGAATTCATAGTTGGCCCGGACCACGAGGTAGTACGTTCCGTCTTCCACGTCGGTGACATCAATCCACTGGCAGCTCAACCCTGCGCCGTAGATGTCTCCACATCCCGCAGAAATGCCCATGTTGCCACAACCGTATTGGTAAGTGCCGCCATCGCTGCACTCCAAATCCATCACACAGAATCCGTTCTTGAATCCGATTGGGATCAAATCTCCATTCAGGTCAAACAAATCGTACTTGGCGTAGCCATTGTGGTGCCAGTGGCCGTGGCAATCTCCCCACTCGAACTGGTTGTTGCCATCCTCGCTGGGGACCCCAATGTAATAATCCAGGTCACCGATGTTTTTGATGTGGGTCGTGAAACGAACGAGTTCACGGTCGCCGTAACCATTGAGGCATCCCTCATCGATGTAGCAATCCGATTCGCTCACCTGCATCACCTGCGTCTGCAGACTGCTGATGATGGCCTCCTCCACCACCACGAGGTCAGGACCGTTGCACGCGGGATCGCCCGGGTAGATGCATGAGCCGTTGTCCTCCTCCGCCATGGGATTGTAGTTGCAGGCTTCAGGATCCATGCACCCCGCGGGCGGACCCGCAAAGCCGAATTCCCAACTCCAAGCCTCAGCGCAAGGACCGTCGAAAGAGGCCCAACGAATCCAATACGTCACACCTGCCTCGAGCAACACGGTCAATTGCGCCTCGTCGCCGCAACCTCCTTGATTGTCGTCATAGTAGATGGAGCCTTCGTTGGTGTCGTCAAAGTTGCCCATTTGGCAGTAGTCGTAGATGTACAACCGCGTGTCACAGCCGTTTCCGCACGAGCTGAAGCTGTACATGCCGTTGGACTCTGGCGTGAAGGTGTACCAGTACGAGTCTCCGGGAGAGGCGACCGTGCCGTAGTCTGATTCGGTCAACGCAATCGCATCATTGCACGTTTCCCCCGGAGCACACGCGAACAAGGCGCCATCCGAGTCGCCGTAGTCACCGCCGGAGGCCACAGTTTGGCCATCGAGGTACACATTGTACCCTCCGGGATCAAAAATGCCGTCGCCAAACGAATCAAAAATCTCGAATTGAATGCAAGGCTCGTCAGAGGATGGAAAACACAACGTGTCTGCGTACATCGTGCCGCCCTCAGAATACGGCCCTCCGCTCAACACGACTTCCCCGCCCATGACCACTTCCCAAGAAATTTCGCTTGGGTAGCCATCCGTGGTGACTTCCACAACGAGGGCGCTCTCTGACTCAGAACATTGGGCCGAGGCCTGGTTGACCACAACAACACCAAGGGACATGGCGAACAAGGAGAGGCTCCGAAGAGCGCGTGCAGGCGAGAGAATCATGACGTGCAGATTTTGGTTTCAATGTGTGGCCCTCGCGGGCGCGCGGGCGGTGCAAGATACATCACCCATGAAGGTGACCCTTTCTCACCGAGAAAGGTTGCATGACCAGGCGCGCCAAATTGTCGCTGTTCCGCGTATTTTTGCAGCATGGCACACGATCACCACGACCACCTTGAGCCCGAGCAAAACGAAATTGGCGGGCCCGTTGTTTTTGCACTCTTCCTCTTCGCCATCGTTGTGGTGGCCATTGGCATGATGGCTTCCTGAGCCGTTATTCTGTCCCCTCTTCCTGAGTGATCAGCGTCATCTCCTCGACGAGATGGCCTGCTCCTGCATACACGTCCATCACCCAGAGGACGTACCGAATGTCGACCATGATGTTGCGGCAACGTGAGCCGTCAAAAAGGATGTCGCTCATGGTGCTTTCCCAACTCCGGTCAAAGTTGATGCCCACGAGGTGACCGTTGGCGTCCAAAGCGGGAGACCCTGAATTGCCGCCCGTGGTGTGGTTGCTGCCTGTAAAGCAGACCACAAGCTCCCCATCTTCGTTGGCGTAGTCTCCGTAATCACGTGCTTCCAACAGCTCCACCAAGCGTTCTGGCATGTCAAAATCAGGATCTCCAGGCACGTACTTCTGAAGGATGCCGCGCGCCGTGCTCAACGGATTGTACTGCATGCCATCGTAAGGCGCGCTGCCTTCCACTTTCCCGTAAGTCAATCGCAACGTGCTGTTCGCATCGACGGGGAACACTTCCTCGGGGAACGCCCGTCGCAAAGCTTTGGTATAGGCGCCTGACGCCAATTCAATTTCCCCCCTCAATCTGCCATATTCCGGCGCGATCTGAGCGAAGTAGTGGGCGCGCAGGTTCTCAATCCAGATGTACACGGGATCCTTGGTCAATTTACCCCACGCCTTGGCGCTTCCAGAAGTCAACAACTTCTCCATGCCGTCCGCGTTGTCAAACACGCTCTTGCCAAACACCTTGGCCGCCCACGCAGGACCACCACCGGCCTTGGCAACCTCGGCGCGAAGCCCCTCAGGAGTGAGGTTTTCAGGAATCCATTCGAGGTACTCGTCGACCAAACGGCCGAGGAGTTGCTCGTCGACCGTGGCGTCAAAATCCTTGCGGAATCCAGCTTCGTTGGCACGCAACTTGGCAAGAAGCTGGTCCCGCTTTTCGCCTTCGACAGCACCCTCGATGAGGCCTGAGAAACTGTGGGCGTAATTCAGGATGTCTGGACCGTAGTATGCCAACTCGATGAACAAGCCGCGCACTTCCAAAAACGGGAAGTAGTCTGCATTCAGGGCCGCCAAATCCTCCACCACGGAACTGCCTGTGGCCGCATTCAAACGGGCCTCTAAGGCGCGCTTCTTGTCCAGCGCATGGAGCTCGGTGAGGCCGCGGTTTTGGCCCTTCCACTTCTTCCAGGCGTTGGCCACGCTGCTCTGCTTGGCCGCGTAGGCGATGCGAAGTGCGTCGCTCGAAGCACGTGCCGCATTGATCACCGCCAAACCTTCGTCACGCATGGCGATGCGCATGGGGTTCAACCGCGTGATGACGTGCTCCACTGCGTCAGACGTCAAGTACTGCTCCGTGCGGCCGGGGAAGCCAAAGACCATGGTGAAATCGCCATCCTTCACACCATCCACGTTCACGGGGAAGTGATGCACAGGCGTGTAAGGCACGTTGTCGGCACTGTAATCGGCTGGGTTGTTGTCGGCGTCGGCGTAGATGCGGAACACGCTGAAGTCTCCCGTGTGACGGGGCCAAACCCAGTTGTCCGTATCCCCGCCAAACTTCCCCACCGCCGAGGGTGGCGCGCCCACGAGGCGAACGTCGCGAAACACCCGGCTGGTGATGAGGTAGTGGCTGTTCCCAAAGTCAAATGCCACCACGCGGCCTTCGAGCCCTTTCCCTTCTGTCGCGCGCTTGACGATGGCCTCCATTTCTTCCTGCATGCGCTTCTCTCGCGCCTCGCCAGACAATCCGACACAGGCACGTGACAGCTGCAAGGTCACGTCTTCGATGCGGTCGATGAAGGTGCAGGTCAGGTCGGGATTGGGCAGTTCTGCTTCGCGGGTCATGGCCCAAAACCCATTGGTCAACAAGTCGTTCTCGACGGTGCTGTGCTGTTGGATTTGGCCATAACCACAGTGGTGATTGGTCAGAAGCAAGCCCTCTGCACTCACCATTTCCGCGGTGCACCCGCCGTTGAAATGCACCACAGCGTCCTTCAAACTGCTGTGGTTGATGCTGTAAATGTCCTCAGCGGTCAGCTTGAGGCCCATCGCCTGCATGTCCCCTTCCACCACCTTCAACAACGTGGGGATCCACATGCCTTCTTTGGCCTGCAGCACGTTCATGCATGCCAAGCCCAAAACAAGCGTCAGCGCGCTTTTCACAGTCCAAGTCTTCATGCCCCCAAGATACCCTACACGCCGCTTCGAAACCCTCGTGTATTTTCGTGGCATGGCCCAGTCAAGTCAACTCCAACCGCCGCCGTCCAATCTGTTGGTGGACCTGCGCAGCGACACCGTCACGCAACCCTCTTCCGGCATGCGTCAGGCCATGCTTGACGCCCCCGTCGGAGACGACGTGTTTGGGGAAGATGACAGCATCCAAGCCCTGCAGCAACGCTGCGCGGAATTGACCGGTCACGAAGCGGCGCTGTTTTGCCCTTCCGGCACCATGACGAACCAAATCGCCATTCAGGTGCACACCCGCCCGGGCGATGAAGTCATTTGCGACAAGCTCTCCCACATCTACAACTACGAAGGAGGCGGCATCGCCCGAAATTCAGGAGCATCCGTGCGCTTGATGCATGGCGACCGTGGCCGGTATGATGTGGAGGAGATGATCGCCAACATCAATCCCGCCGACAGCCATTACGCGCGCACCTCGCTGGTCGCCGTGGAAGACACCTGCAACAAAGGGGGTGGCGCCATTTGGAACGTGAACGAACTCACGCGCCTTTCTGAAGCCAGTCGCGCGCGGGGCCTCGGCTTTCACTTGGACGGCGCCCGCGTGTGGAACGCGTGGGTGCAGCGCGGCGAATGGGGCGATGCCTCGGCCTTGCAGAATTATGGCCGCCTCTTCGACAGCATGTCGTTGTGCCTGAGCAAGGGACTGGGATGCCCCGTGGGCTCGGTGCTCGTGGGATCGGAGTCCTTCATTGCGGAAGCCCATCGGTCGCGAAAAGTCATGGGCGGCGGCATGCGACAAGCAGGAGTGCTTGCCGCGGCCGGACTGTACGCGCTTGACCACCATGTCTCCAGGTTGGAACAAGATCACCGTCATGCCCGCATGCTTGAGCAAACGTTGGGTGCACACCCTGATGTGGCCCACGTCGATGCGGTGGACACCAACATTGTCATTTTCACGCTCCCCGAAGCCACCGCAGACACCGTGGTTCAAGCGTTTTCGGACATGGGCATCGCATGCTTTGCGTTTGGCCCCAACAAAGTCAGGCTCGTCACCCACCTCGATGTGGCCACAGCCAACCTGGAAGAAGCCTGTCAGCGCCTTGCCAAGTGGCGCGCCTGAGCTTTATTGCTTGACCAAGCGAATGGTTTCCAAGCCTGGAGCCACTGACAAGAAGTACACCCCTGCTGGCACCTCCACATGGGTGCGGTAAGTGGTTCCTTGCACCGTCCAAACACACGGCACCTCGCGACCCGACAGGTCGCGCAATTGAGGCGTTCCTCCGGCATGGCTTTCAGGGAGTTCCACTTGGATGTCATCCACAAACGGATTGGGGTACGCATTCAAGCGGAAGTCCTGTCCCAAATCGTCCAACGCGGACGTGCAATCGTCCAAGGTCAAAATGACCGCATCCGCACCGGTGCATCCCGCTCCGTCGGTGACCTCCACCCCGACGACGAGTGTTCCGGGCGCGTCGGTTTGGACCACAGCCAACGCACCCGAGGAGCCTGTGGTCCATGCGTACGTCAACCCTGCACCCAAGGGGGCGAGCAAGGTAAAAGCATCCCCGGCACATCCAAATTGATCCGGTCCCAAGTCCACCTCGGGCACACCGACGCTTTCAACCCAAACGACTTCCGAAGCTTCGCAGCCATTTTCATCGACCACATCGACCTCGAACAGGCCGCCTGGAAGTCCACTGACCTCCACCCCTGTGGTGCCGAATGCCCCGGACGTCCATGTGGCCGTCGCCACGCCCTGTCCGCCTTCGATGTCCACCACACCAGAGGTGGAGCCCAATGCGCAATCGGGGCTAAGCGAAACCAAAAGCTCCAAGGGTTCGGGCTCTTCCACCTCGTAAGACGCAGAGAACGTTTGGCCACAGAAGGATGCCTCGAGCGTGTAGTCTCCGGGGAGAAGGGGGCCAATGCTGGCGGCGTCGGAAGTGAAGCCAAACGGCCCCTCCCACATCCAGGCCACGGCCTCGTTGCCCACGTTGCTGTTGACGGAAATCGATCCGTTGGGGTCGAACGAAGTCAACAGGCTGCATGACAGGTCTTGCACGCCCGCAGACACTGTCCAAGCGTCTGCCGCCGCGGTCGTGACACTCACTTCCACAGTCCCCACGGCGCCGTAATAGCCGTCGATTTGAAGCATCATCGTCTCCCCTCCTTCCAAACAAGGCGTCAACAAGGTGCTTCGGAACGACCCCAAACCACAGCCCGCATCGTCGTTGGCATTCACGAGTTCGTAAGACGCAAAATCAGCGCAATCTGTCACGCCCCAAAGCGCAAGCTGCGTGTCGAATGTGGTTTGTTCGTTGCAGGTGCTGATTTCAAAGACACCTCCTCCTGCAGGCACTTCCCAAGACAGCCACACAGTATTTTCCAAGCCCGCTTCACACCAACCGCCAAACGCGCCGCATCCCAAAGCCGGTGGCGAAGGCTCATTCGGAGAGACAGATGCATCCTCCGTTGACCCCACCCAAGTCATGGTGTCTGCGAAGATGGATTCGGCAAGACAAGGCAAATCCGCCACGGCAAGCACAGGCTGAAAGGACCAATCGTTCCCGTTGCCAGAGCCGTCAAACCCAAAGGCCTCATTGCCGCCAAGTGCAATCGCGAAGTCACTGCCTCCATCGCCATAGCTGTCTCTGTGAACGAGCACCAAGCTGTCTTCTTCACTCACGCAAATGGTCGCGGACGTGTACAAGGTGTTGTTGTCGTAGACCTCACTGGGAAGTCCCGCCACGCCATCACCACATCCAACTTCTGGATTGCCTCCCCACAGCAAGGCCGTTCCATCACCGCATGCCGCAGAGGCATCGATGAGCTCCCAATACAATTCGTAACCCCAAGCATCGGTGGTCACGCTGACGTTCAAGGGCAAGGAGTCCGACGGACAAGGCGATTGCGCCTGAGCAACGACCACACAGCCCAAGACAAAGACACAGGTCAGCCATCCTGCGAGGCTTTTGGCATTCTTCATGAAGGAAAGATAACGCGGTTGTCTTCAACTTTGCGCCATGCTCGTGCTTCTCTCCCCTGCCAAAACGCTGAACCCCGGCCGACCAGACGCCACCCTGGATGAGGCTTTGTCCTCACCTGTGCTGATCAAAGAAGCCACCGAAATTTTGAAAACCCTCAAGGGTTGGTCCCTGGCCCAAACCCAAGCGCAACTGCATCTCAGTGATGCGCTTGCCACCAAAGTGCACGCTTGGCACCAAGCTTGGACTTCTGAGGGCGACGCCGTGGCCGGATGGACGTTCCGCGGTGACGCATTCAAATCCATGGACCTGCCCAGCCTGCCCTACGAGTCACTGCTTGCGGCCCAACATCGCTTGCGCATTCTTCATGGCGTGTACGGATTGCTCCGCCCCATGGATCGATTCATGCCCGTGCGCTTGGAAATGGGCGAGCGGTGGTGTCACGACACAGCCTTCAAGAACATGGCTTCCTTTTGGAAAAAGCGCCTTCCGCAAGCGGTGACCGAATGCGCGGATGCCTTGGACGAAGGATCCCTCATTTTGAATTTGGCCAGTGCGGAATACGGAGACGTGGCCTTGCATGGCGTCCTGGCCAAACGTGTGGTGACGTGCACCTTCCTCGAACGCCGCAATGGCCAGCTCAAGGCCATTTCCTCCTTCGCCAAAACCGCCCGTGGCGCCATGGCGCGACACGTCCTTCTTCAAGGCATCCACTCCCCTTCAGAACTCGAGGGATTCCAAGAATTGGGGTACCGGTTTTCTTCTGAGGAGTCGACGCCCAACAAGAAGGTTTTCATCCGAACTTTGCCGGCATGAATACCCCACGCCACCACGCAAGAATGTGCCTCGTTTTGGCCCTTGCCACGTGTTTCTCGGTCACCTCATTTGGGCAGAGAGACAAGCGGAATGCTGACAAAAAACAACCCACCCAAACCCAATCCATGGATTCTCTATCCTATGCCCTCGGCGTCCTGTTCGCCACCAACCTCTCCAACGAAGGCCTTTCCTCGGTCGACGGCGAGTCGCTCAAGTCTGGCTTCGAAGCCACCCTCGCGGGCGATGCGACCATGTCCGCGTCAGAAGCAGACGCCATCGTTCGGACTGAAATGACCAAACTGAAGGAGCAACAAGCCCAGGCCGCCAAGGAAGAAGGTGAATCCTTCTTGAAGGAAAATGCCAAGAACGAAGGCATCGTCACCACTGCGTCCGGATTGCAGTACAAGCACACCGTGGAGGGCACCGGCGCCTCCCCTGACGCCACGGACGAAGTGACAGTTCACTACCGCGGAACCCTCTTGGACGGCACCGAATTCGACTCGAGCCTCAAGCGAGGCGAGCCAATCTCCTTCCCCTTGAACGGGGTGATTCGCGGCTGGACAGAAGGCCTCCAACTGATGAAAGAAGGTGGCAAAACCACGTTCTACATCCCCCAAGAACTCGCCTACGGCGCGCGTCCTGCACCAGGTGGAGCCATCCCCCCCTACGCCGCGCTGATTTTCGAGGTGGAACTGATCAAAGTCACGGCGAAGAACTGAGGATGCAGATATAATTTCTGATAAAATTCTTCTTGAAACCCCGATGGATTCGTCCCTCGGGGTTTTTCGTTGGATGAAACTGAAACCGGAGTGGACCCAACCCCGTAAGCGAGATCAAACCCTATCCACACTCCATCTCATGCGTGTTTTCTTTTCCATCCTCGCCCTGCTCACCATGAGCTTCTTTTCTTCGGCCCAATCCACTGAGCCCTGCTCGGCCGACGCGCTTCACGCCACCGAAATGGCCACCTCTGAACCCTACGCCCGGAACTTTGACGCCGTGCGTGCCGCGGTTCAACGTTTGCAGGCTTCGTCCAATCGAAACATGGATGTGCACACCCTACCTGTGGTGGTTCACGTGATTCACCGCGGATCGCCCGTCGGTGTGGAGGAAAACATCACAGATGCCCAAATCTTGTCTGCCATCGATGGCATGAACGACGATTTCCGCAACCGCGTGAGCGACAGCGAGGGAGCCGACACCTTCATCCAGTTTGAAATGGCGCGACGCACGCCAGATGGAGCGCCCACCAACGGCATTGTACGCGTCAATGGAAACAGCGTGCCTGGGTACGCGCAACATGGCATCAGCAACGGTCAAGACGACGATGCTGCAGACCAGACCGCGGTCAAGAGCTTGACCACATGGTATGGCGACGACTACATCAACATTTTCGTGGTCCCTGAAATCAATGGCAACGATGGCGGAAACGGCATCCAAGGTTATGCTTACTTGGGCCCCACCAACGACGCACGCGACGGCTTGGTGGTGCTCTACAATGCCTTTGGTTTGGTGGGTGAGTTGAAGCCTGGACGCACCTTGAACAAAACGGTCACCCACGAAATGGGCCACCACCTTTCACTCTACCACACCTTCTCCAACACCACTTCGTGCACGTCGGAAACGAATTGCGAAACGCAAGGTGATTTGGTGTGTGACACTCCATCGACCATCTCCAACAGCTCTGGATGCACCAGCCCAACCTGTGACGGTGCCCAAGTTGAGAACTACATGGACTACGCGCAGGAAACGTGCAAGAACATGTTCACCGCCGGTCAGCGTGACCGGATGCGTGCCTGTTTGGAATCATCACGTTCAAGCCTTTTGGAGAGCTTGGGCGGCCTGGCCGTGACAGAACGCGACTTGACCATCGCTGGATTGGGCAATGTGGGGGAATCCACATGCCTCCCCTCACTGACGCCCACAGTCATCGTGACCAACTTTGGCACGCAGACAGTCACGGGATTTGAATTGACCACCTCTGTCAACGGACACAGCCCGTTCACAACCATTCACGAAGAAAGCGTGGAGGCCGGATCCAGTATCGAGGTGATGCTGCCTGAATTGGCCCTTGCCGCAGACACCAACGAATTGGCTCTCGAAGTTCGCTTGTTGGGCAACGTCCAAGACGACTTCCCAGAAAACGACCAAAGCGTCCAGCGCATCGTCTTGGCGGAGAGTGACTACTGGACCATGACGCTCAACACGGACACGTGGGCCAACGAAATCAGCTGGCGCATCGAAGACAGCGAAGGCGAGGCCATCATGAGTGGAGGCGACTACCCCATCAATATGGCCACGTACGAAAGCAGCGGGTGCTTTCCGGTGGGCTGTTACACCTTGATCATGGAAGACACCAACGGCGATGGCCTCTGCTCCATTGATTTCGGTGACGACGGCATCTGTGACATCGGAGGGAGCATGATGCTCACCAACGCCGCGGGCGACGTTCTGGTCGAGTTGGACAACACCACGAACGACTACGGATACGAGGGTTCGTGGGAAGTGTGCGCTTCAGAAGTCTCAGAAATGGAGGGCTGCGCAGACGAAAACAACAACGGCATTTGCGATGCCGCCGAGGTCTCTGGTTGCCAAGATGTGACCGCGTGCAACTTCACGCCTGGTGCCATTTTGGACGACGGCAGCTGCACATTCGCAGAACAGTACTACGACTGCAACGGCCAATGCCACTGCGACGAAGACGGAGACGGCGTGTGTTGTGAGTTGGAAACCGAGGGGTGCACCAACAGCGACGCGTGCAACTATGTCGCCAACGCCTCTGACGACGACGGCTCATGCGAGTTCACCTCGTGCGCAGGGTGCACCGACCCCAGCGGCTGCAACTACGACGTCAATGCGACGATTTCCAGCGGATGCGACTACCCCGCCGCCCACTACGACTGCGACGGCACATGCACGAACGACGCGGATGACGACGGCGTGTGTGACGAATTGGAAATCGCGGGTTGCGACGACGTGACTGCCTGTGACTACGACACAGCGGCCACCGACAACGACGGATCATGCACCTACGCTGAGACCTACTACGACTGCAATGGCCAATGTCTCCAAGACAGCGATGGCGACGGCATTTGCAACGAATTGGAAGTCGCTGGCTGTCAAGACCAAGATGCCTGCAACTTTGACGCCGCTGCGACAGACGATGACGGATCGTGCACCTACCCGGAGAACTACTACAACTGCGAGGGTGTCTGTCAGAACGACTTCGACGGCGACGGCGTGTGCGACGAATTGGAAATCGCAGGGTGTGACGATGTGACCGCATGCGACTACGATGCCAATGCCACCGACAACGACGGTTCTTGCACCTACCCCGCAGAATTTTACACCTGCGACGGCTGCATCAACGACACCGACAACGACCTGGTGTGCGATGAATTGGAAATCTCGGGATGTCAAGACATCATTGCCAGCAACTACAACCCCGAAGCCACAGATCCTCCCGCGTCAGGCGAAGAATGCTCTTACGAAGCTGGATGCACTGTGGAAGACGCTTGCAACTACAACGCAGCAGCGACTGTGGCGAACAACGACCTGTGCTTTTGGGCAGAGGATTACTACGACTGCTATGGCAACTGCATCCAGGATTCCGATGGCGACGGCGTGTGTGACGAGTTGGAAATCGCAGGATGCGATGACGCGTCAGCGTGCAACTTCCAAACGGAAGCCACCGACAACGACGGCTCGTGCGAGTACGCAGAGACGTTCTTCGACTGCGATGGCGCCTGCCTGAACGACACCGACGGCGACGGCGTGTGTGATGAATTGGAAATTGCAGGATGTGAGGACGCAGATGCCTGCAACTTCGACGCCACGGCCACCGACAACGACGGATCGTGCACTTATGCCGAGCTGTACTACGATTGTGACGGCAACTGCCTCAACGACCTCGACGGAGATGGCATTTGTGACGAAGTGGACGACGAGGTGTCGACAGACAATGTGGGCGACTTCTCTGAAGCTCCTGCACTGAACTTGTTCCCCAACCCCATGAGCCCCGAGCACAACATGGTGTTTGTCTCTGGCTTGGACGACGACCAAACCGCCATCCGCGTGTTGGCGTCTGACGGACGTGTCGTCTGGCAGGGAACAGGCATTGTCAAATCCCCAGGCGTTGTGGGGTACCCCATTCGAGAATCCATTGCACCAGGCACCTACTTCATTCAAGTGGGGACCTCCACTCCATCCGGAAACATCCCATTGATGGTCTGGTGATAGGGTTCGGTTCTGCCAGGAACCAAAGAAGAGGACGGCCTGCGCGAAATGCGCGGGCCGTTTTTCGTTTGTCTGGTTTTTGGCATTTTTGCCCAAACCTGTCTTGCGATGACCCACATGCTCTCTTCCTTTTTGCTCAACGCCGTCTTCACCAACGATGCAGTGGTTCTCGGACTTCTTGCAGGTGCTTTGGGGTTGGTCTTTTACACCCACTCTCTGCCTCAATTCAAGCGCTTTTACACCTTCGTCCCGGCGTTGCTGATGTGTTATTTCATTCCTGCGGCGTTGAATTCGCTGGGCATTGTGAATGGCGAAGAGAGCAACCTGTATTTCGTGGCTTCGCGGTACCTCCTCCCTGCCAGCTTGATTTTGCTCTGCCTGTCCATTGACCTGAAAGGCATCTACAACCTCGGACCCAAGGCCATCATCATGTTTTTTGCAGCCACCGCGGGCATCGTCATCGGCGGCCCCCTTGCCTTGTGGCTGGTGGGACAGTCGAACCCAGAGGTGTTGGGCGGAAATGCGCCAGATGCCTATTGGCGCGGATTAAGCACCGTGGCCGGAAGCTGGATCGGTGGTGGTGCCAACCAGGCCGCACTCAAGGAGATCTCCGATACGCTGGACGATCAATTTTCCATCATGCTCATCGTCGATGTGTTCGTGGCCAATTTGTGGATGCCCTTCCTGTTGTTCGGGGCTGGCATCCGCGAAAAAATTGACGGATGGCTCAAGGCAGATGCCTCCGCAGTCAATGAGCTTCAGGACAAGGTGGAACAATTGCAAGCCAAATCCGCACGCATTCCCAGCTTCCCAGATTGGATGGTCATCGTGGCCATTGCGTTTGGAGGGGTCGCCGTCTCTCACCTGGTCGCCGACAATGCATCTGTGGCGTTGTCCTCTTGGCTCGACAACACGATGGCTGCCAATCCAGACTCTCCGGCCATCTACCTTTCTTCCATCACCAAAGGGTTCTTTTGGTTGGTCGTCACTGCCACTGCGATGGGCATTGCCCTCAGTTTCACCTCCGCCAAATCTTACGAGGGCGCCGGTGCAAGCAAAATGGGCTCCGTCTTCTTGTACATCTTGGTGGCCACCATTGGCATGAAAATGGACATTGGCAGCCTCATCGAAAACTGGGCCATGTATGGCAGTGCGGTCAGCATTGGTTTGATCTGGATGCTCGTTCACATCGTCGTGCTGCTCCTGGTGGCCAAACTCATCAAAGCCCCGTTCTTCTTTGTCGCCGTTGGCTCCCAAGCCAATGTCGGTGGCGCTGCATCCGCGCCCATTGTGGCAAGCGCCTTCTCCCCCGCATTGGCTCCCGTTGGCGTTCTCTTGGCGGTGTTGGGCTATGCCGTGGGCACCATCGGTGCCATCGTGTGCATGGAGTGGATGCACGCGTTGTCCATGTGAACCTCGACCAATTCTCTCTTCATGGGGTGGAGTCCTCCATCCCTTCATCTTGGGCCGCTGCCCCAGGAGTCCCGCCGATTGCGTACACGCTTCGGCGACGGTCTGAAAATGCCCGCTGGCGCACGATCAAATCTTGACCCTGCGTAACACGGTACTCTGTGTTCACCCTTTGGATCATTCTCGCCCTATTAGAGCGCAGCGTTTCCGGAGACGACAGGTGACTGATGCCCAGAAGGACATCCAACTCCTCGGTTTCAAACTGCTTGCCCATGTGCTCAAGAACCATCTGCGTCAGTGCAGAATACTGCCCTTGCGCCTTTTCTTCGTTCATTTCCTCGGCCGCAGTCTGCGGTGAGCGCCCCTCCCTACGACGACTGGACTTGCGGCGCTCCAACCAGAACCAAATCGCCAAGCCCAAAAACAACAGCCACGGAATCAGCTGCGACAAGTTGAATGTCGCACCTCGCTCCCTGCCATTCACAGATGGACCCGCGGCCATTGAATTGTCGTTCAAAGGCAAAGAAGAGGGAACGAACAACGGCACATCCGGCGCCGCATCAAGGGCCTTCCAAGGAATGTTCAATGTCACGCGCTCGCCATTCCAGAGGTGCCAGACGGTCGAATCTCCGACAAAGGTCATTCTTCCCTCTTCGCGATGCCACGCGTAAAACTCCTCCAGCATTCCCGCAGCATTCGGCAGCAGTCGCGCAATTTCCTGCTCAAAATCAACCCAAATCAATTCTCCTGCCTCATTGTGCATCAGCCAGCCAGAGGGCAAATTGATGCCTCCCCGAATTTGACCCAATCGCGCATCCACAGCTCCTTTCCTCGTCCATTGACGTTTGTCAAGGTCCAACACGTGGTAGACGAAATTGGTCTCCGCTGTGAATCCTCGTGATGACAACGGATCCACAAACAAGTGGGCCTTGCCATGGGCGAAAAACGACATCGACCTGTCTGTATTGGATTGATCCTCCGGACTTTGTCCGTCGGTTGCCACCTTTTGCCAACCCTGATCGCCTCCATGAAAACGAATCAAGTCGAAATGCCTTCGCCACAAACCATACCCCCCCAAACTGTGCAAGTGGTTATGCCACATGAAATCGAGAGAACCGCCATTGTAACCTTCCACCAAACTCGCACTGAGGTTGGACAAGGGCTCCTCTGAGCTCACGACCCAACGCATGTCGCCATTGATGTGAATCAAGGATTGTCCACCTTGTCCTTGCGCATGGGCGGACATGTCCACAATGCGTCCATTGGGCAGGGTGGTCAACAACCTCGCTTGCGTCCATTGATCTTCGTTTTCGAGGGCCTCAATCCATTCCAAATAATGCGGCGCCCGAATGTGGTCGTCAGGGTGCATCCAACTGTGTTGTCCCCACGTGACTTGAGACCAGCACAAGAAACAAAACAGGTGAAGGAGACGCTTGCCAGGGAAAGAGACTGCAGGAGAAGGCATCTTGCGATCGATTTGGTTTGTTGGCGAAGAACGTTGGTGGCAAACGGGCAACACCATGAAATACGTTGCAACTTAAATAAAACGTGTTAACTCATTCCGTTTGAGGCCTTGTAGACCACAATACCCGAAATTCGCTTTCGGGTGTGTCGCATGCACCCACTTAACCAAATGATTGCGAAGGGCCCCGCTGGGGCCCTTTTTCATGCGCGCGTGTGTCCTTGCTTGACCTCCTTGGCCTTTGCAGACAAGTACTCCGCATTGTGCTCGTTGGGTGCCATTTCAAGGGCCACTACCTCGCGCACGTCAATGCCCTCTTTTTCGAGGTCATACACCTTGTCCGGATTGTTGGTCAACAACCGGATGGCGGTCCAGCCACGCGAGGCCAACATTCCAGCCGCAACGTCAAAACGACGCGCATCACGCTGGTGTCCCAAACGCTCATTGGCCTCGTAGGTGTCCAGGCCTTCGTCTTGCAGGTTGTATGCCTTGAGCTTTTCGATCAAGCCGATGCCTCGCCCCTCTTGCCGGAGATAGAGTACAGCTCCTCCCTCTTTCTGCACTTGCTTGAGTGAGGAATCCAATTGCGGACCGCAATCACAACGGAGCGATCCAACGACATCGCCCGTCCAGCACTCGGAGTGCACCCGAACCAAAGGCAATGCAACAGGCTGTTTCTTCGAGCAGAGCATCAAATGCGGCTGGGAAGACACACCACTCTCGAAGGCGTGCACTTCAAAATCTCCTGCATCGGTTGGCAGTCTCGTGGATACCAATGGCTTCATGGTCCAAAGATAGGAGCCTCCCTTTCAAGAGGCGACCCACGGCACATGAAGGCACAAAAAAAGGGGGGCGACGCCCCCCTTCTTTGTTGAAGTCATTCAAATGCTCAGAGGCAAGTCAATCCGAACGTGGCCAAGAACGCGAGCAAGTCGCCCGTCGTCACGGCACCGTCGCCATCGAGGTCGGCGGCACAATCGTTCGTTTCCGTGAACTCGCATGAGTTGTCATCCACGTTTGCAATCGGATTGAAGTTGCTGGCTGCGTCGTAGGTGCAACCGTACACAATCAACTCACCACAGCTGCCGTCGTCTTGTGTGGCATACGGATCGTACTCCACAAAGGCAGGATCTGTACAACCGCCGGCAAGCTCACACGCAGCGCAAGACTCCCAGCACACCGCGTCAAGCACGATGTCCGCATCGAACGTCAAGGAGCGGTTTGTGTATCCGTCAATCAAAGACGTGCATGCTTCGATGCCTGCGATGCCCGCAAGCTCTTCCTGGTAGTTCCAACCATCCAAGGTGAACTTGTACTCAATGGTGCCCACAGCAAGCGACAAAGTCACTTCCCACACGCCATCTCCGTCGTCGTCAGACATGGGGTTGCATGTCCCACACCAGCCGTTGAAGCTGCCGTTGATGAAGACGCCGTCGTACGCATACGCCTCGGCATATTGGTTCATGTCCACGCGGAAGGTCACGTTGGCAGGAGCCACTTGATCCTCACAAGAGCTGCAGCTTCCGAACACGTCGCTTGACGTGGCACCAGCCTCGATCTGACGGTTGGCGTAACCTGCAAAGTCTGTAACAGGTGCGCAATCTGCACCGTTGGCCATGTCATCCACAAGCTGTTCCTGATCTGTGAATGCATCGATGCCGTACTTGTATTCCACCGTGCCAGTGAGACCTCCAATTTCCACACTGTAGATGCCATCGCCGTCCGCGTCAGTCAACACGTTGTAGCCATCGGCAGCGCACCAGCCACACCATGGTCCAGTCACGAACACCTCCGTGAAGGAAGTTGCTCCGTTGACGGTTGCCCCAGCAGCATCCACACAGGTCATGTCCACGTTGAACGTCGTGTTTCCACCACCTGTTCCGTCACAAGCGCTGCAAGAGTTGTAGACATCTGAGGGATTCTCAGCCCCCACTTCCCAAAGACGGTTTGCGTAGTTCGCATAGTCTGTCACTGGTGCGCAAGCACCGCCGTCGACCATGGCCTGAATGAGGTTCTCTTGGGTGCCGTCGACAATCCAGAGGTACTCCATGTTTTCAGTTGGGGCGGGGTCAAACGTCACAGACCAAGTGCCATCTCCGTTGTCCGTGGCAATCGGACCTCCGTTGGGGTCCCAGCCCCAGAACGGCCCCGTCAAGCGCACAGAATCAGCGGCAGCACCGCACAAATCCACGGTGGCCACCAACACAGAAGGTGCCACAACGCATGCCTCACAGCTGTTGAAGCACACCACGTCGAGGGTTTCGGCCACGCCTGAACGCTCGTGGAGGCGGTTCGAACCACCCACACCATTGTTCACGCCACAACCACCCGCAATGAAGTCTGCATTTTCCTCACCTGAGAGATCAGGCAAGCTGTCGATGGACACGGTCAATCCATTGTTGAACTTGTACTGGAAGGCCGCAGGACCATCCACATTCACTGTGGCTGACCAAATGCTGTCTCCATCGTCGTCGTTCATGGCAATGGCACCGAGCTGCCATGCAGGCTCCGTGAAGGACCCCATCAAGTACATGCCGTCAGAGGACACTGCAATTTGAGACGCATCCACCTGGAAGGTAATATCTGCAGCATCCGGATCCACTGCGCACACGTCAGCGCACTGGGCAAAGCAACCTTGGTAGGCGATGGGCGCACCCAAAACCACTTCCACCGTTCGGTTGCCGCCGCAGTCCAACTCCTCCCAACCGTCGAGGCCGTTTTGGAACTTGAATTCGTACGTGGCCGCCTCGAGTGATTTGGTCAAGCTCCAAGAGCCATCGCCGTTGTCGTTCATGGGCTCACCGCTCCATCCGTTCATGGCACCAGCGAGGTACATGCCGTCTGCAGCGACAGTGATGTTGTCGGTCAACACCGTGAAGGTGACCTCCTCGGTTGGGAGAGCATCGCCGCATGGTGTGCATGCACCGAAGCAAACCGCGTCAAGGACGGCATCTTCTGTGCCCACCGTGTAGCCACGGTTGCTGTTCACAGCGCACGCAACAGGGATAGACTCGTCCAGTCCCCAATTGGGGCCGTTGATGAACTTGTACTCAACTGCCTCACCGGCAGAAATACTCGCAGTGTATTCCCAAATGTCATCGCCATCTTCGTCAGTCATTGCCGTCGCTCCCGCAGACCAGCCTTGGAAGTTGCCTGCAATGAATACCCCAATTGGATTTGTGGTCTGCTCGTTCATGTCAACCTGGAACGTGACCATCACTGGAGCTGCATCGTTGCAGGTGCCATCACAAGTTCCATAGTAGTCGTTGGCCACAGAACCTGCGTCGATTTGGCGGTTTGCATAGCCTGCAAAATCAGTCACTGGCGCACAAGTGGCGCCATCAACCATATCGTTGATGAGGTTCTCCTGGTCAGCGAAACCGTTCATCGCATACTTGTATTCCACCGTTCCAGTCAAGTCGGGGACAGTGACGCTGTAAATGCCATCACCATCGTCGTCGGTCATCGTGTTGTATACGTCGTTGGCGCACCAACCGCACCATGGCCCCGTGACAAACACGTTGTCGAATGCAGGCGCACATGACATGTCCACGTTGAAGGTCACGCCCATTTCAGAAGTCCCGCCTCCATTGTCACCACCACCATTTCCGTCACAAGCATCGCAGCTGTTGTAGCACACCGCGCCGAGCGTGGTGGCTTCAGTCACGTCAAGGGTGCGGTTGGTGTAACCGTCGATGGTGCTCGTGCACGCATCTCCTTCTGTGAATTCTTCTTGGGCAGTCCAACCGTCCAAGGTGAATTTGTACTCGTAGGTGGCCGGTGACAACCCGATGGTGATGCTGTATACACCATCTCCATCGTCGTCGGTCATGGCCGCACAAGCGCCGCACCAACCGTTGAATGAACCGTTGATGTTCACGGTGCCGTACGTCCCTTGGTATTGGCTCATGTCGACCTGGAATGTCACATCCACGGCAGGAGCGACAGGAACGTCGTTGCAAGTGCCATCACATGTGCCGTAGAAATCATTGGCCGTGCCGTCCGCTGCGATTTGGCGGTTGGCATACCCGCTGAAGTCGGTCACAGGTGCACAAGAAGCACCATCGACCATGTCGTTGACCAAGTTTTCTTGATCGGCGAAACCATTGATGGCATACTTGTACTCGACTGTACCGACGAGATCAGCAACTGTCACGCTGTACACTCCATCCCCATCTGGGTCCGTCATGGTGTTGTACGTGTCATTGGCACACCAGCCGCACCACGGGCCGGTCACAAAAACATCTGTGAAGCCTTCAGGCGCACAGGACATGTCCACATTGAACGTGGTTTGGCCTTGGGCCGTCCACGCAAACAATGCCGACAAAAGCAAAAGAGAATAACGCATGTGTTTTGATAAATAGGAGCTTAAGAGGGGGTTCAGGCGTTTTGTCGCATCGACGAAAACACACTATTCCTCGACGAGGACGCATTTTCCTCGCATGTAAAGATAACTCAGACACCGCAAAGTGTCAAAAACACACGCCCTTGAGTTGTGCACATGTGCCCGGACACAACTCGTTCAGTCCCTGACACATATTTATCCCTCTTCCTTCGAGATCAGCAGGTTGCTCGCCGCGGCCAACCAAAGACTTCCGCCTGCAATGACCATGGTTTTGACCACGTCTCCTTCAAACAAGACGTTGTTGAGCCACACAATGCCTCCAAGGGCAGCCAAAATTTGGGGCAACACAATGAACATGTTGAACACCCCCATTCCGACGCCCATTTTTCGTGAGGGAACCGCCCCAGACAACATGGCATAGGGCATGCTCAAAATGCTTCCCCACGCGATCCCGATGCAAGCAAAGCTGGCATTCAACCACCCCGCCGTTTCTGGATTCCACCAAGACATGGACACAAAACCCAAGCCGCCAATGGCCAGGCTGACCAAGTGCGTCCAACGACGATTCAACCCTCTGCGAGACGTCCAAACGGACAACAACAACGCAAAAGCCATGCTGCTCAATCCATACATCCCCATGGCACTGGACACGGCGTTGGCCGCTTGGTCGTATGCCAATCGCAGCACGTCATAATCTGCGGCCTCCTTGGCAGGCAGAGGCGCTTGGAAGACGGCCTCCGTCAACGCTGGCGTGGCAAAAGACCACATGGTGAAGAAGGCAAACCAGCTGAAGAACTGGACCACGCCCAGTTTGACCATGACAGATGGCATGCCCTTGATGAAGTCCAAAATTTCCGTCAATCCCGAGCCCTTGGCCTCTTCCTCCTCTCCTGCCCCCAACACTTCAGGGGGATCTTCAGTCGTGGTGAACACAGTGACCAAAATGCTGGCCAAAAAGACGGCTGCGCCAATGGCAAAAGACACGTACACACTTCGCGGCAACTCGCCTGCTCCCGCCTCGTTCGACACACCCAACTGGGTCACGAACCAAGGCAAATTCGATGCAATCCACGTGCCTATGCCAATGATGAGGGTTTGCAACACAAATCCATAACTGCGCTGCGACTCCGGCAATTTGTCCGCGACCAGCGCTCGGAACGGCTCCATGCTCACATTGATGCTGGCATCGAGGATCCACAGGAATCCTGCCGCCATCCAGAGCTCGCTGCTGTAAGGCACGAAAAACAAGGCGATCGAGCTGAGAATGGCCCCAATCAAAAAGAAGGGACGGCGCCTTCCCCACCGGGGATGCCACGTGTTGTCGCTGAGGTACCCGATGATGGGCTGCACCAAAAGCCCCGTCAACGGGGCGGCAATCCAAAGCATGGGAATCTCATCCTTGCTCGCACCAAGGGTTTGAAAAATGCGTGACATGTTCCCTCCTTGAAGGGCGAATCCAAATTGGATTCCAAGGAATCCAAAGCTCATGTTCCAGATTTCCCAGAACCCTAGTTTGCGCTTTTCCATGATCGACGTGGCAGGTGTAAGAGGTGCGAACCCAGGTGGTTCGTGTGCAATATACACTAAGCATCGCCCCCACAAATTCATTGAAAAAAGAAAGCGCCGACTTGCGTCGGCGCTTTGCCTTCCTTCCGGAAGGGTGCTGTCTAGATCGTCAAATCAGAGATCCTCACATGCTTGACCGAAGGCGACCAAGAAGTCGAGCAGGTCGGCAGAACCGATCTCGCCATCGCCGTTCGAATCAAATGGGCACGCGCCACCTGAGCAAGGCTCAAACACGCATGATCCATCGTCGTTGTTGGCGTATGGGATGTAGTTCTCCGCCGTGGCGTCCGTGCAACCAGAGAAGATGCAAGAACCGTCCTCTGCCGTATTCACCGCATCGTAGTTGTCCGCACCTGGGTACGTACAGCCCGTCGCCACACAAGATCCATCGTCGTTGTTGGCCTCAGGGTTGTAGTTCTCCGCGTTGGGGTTGGTGCAACCGCTGATGATGCAAGAGCCGTCGTCGTTGTTGGCCTCAGGGTTGTAGTTGTCCGCAATGGCGTTGGTGCAACCGCTGATGATGCAGGAGCCATCGTCGTTGTTGGCAGCCGGATCGTAGTTGTCTGCGTCTGGGTTGGTGCAACCGCTGATGATGCAAGACCCATCGTCGTTGGTCGCATCGGGGTTGTAGTTGTCCGCTGCAGGGTTGGTGCAACCGCTGATCACACAAGAACCGTCATCGAAGAGGGCCGTAGGATCGTAGTTGTCTGCTGCGGGGTTGGTGCAACCAGAGCAAGAGCTGTTGTCTCCACCGCACACGCCACACGCGTCAAGCGACTGGCAAGAACCGTCGTCTTCCGTGGCGTTGATGTTGAAGTTGCACGCCGTATTGTCGGTGCAACCGAGCACTTCCAATTCGTCGCACACGCCGTCACCGTCGGTGTCGTTGATGCAGCCGTCGCAGTCGTAGAACTCCGCGGGGAAGATGCAATCTGCGTCACCTTCGGCGTTTTCGTCATAGTTGCAGGCCAGAGGATCGTTGCAACCTGCACCTGCCACAGGGAAGGTCAGGGTCATGCCAGAAGCATAGAAGGAGTCCTGGTTCGCATCACGGAATTGCAAGTTGATGGTGGCGTTGGTCGTGCCTGAAGTGGTCACTTGGCCCAACAGCACGCGGCCGTTGATGGGGTTGCCCTGCCCATTGGCACCAGGCACAATGAAAATGGATCCCCCGATGAAGGTGTTCACCACAAAGTCTCCGCCGCTGTTCCAATCTGCAAACGACGTCAAGGCCGGATCAAAGGCGTTGTTCAAGCCGTCGGCATCTCCAGGCTGGGCACCAATGGTCCACCACGTGTCGTATTCCAGCGAAGGGAATGAACCGAAAAACAAGGGGTTGATGGATCCTCCAAAGTCGCTGCCGAGGGCATCCTGGTAAAACGCTGCGTCGCCGTCCAAAATCCAAGGCTCCGTATCCGTACCGTACATCGCAGTCACCTCTACATCGTTGGAAGAGAAGTTGGCGTAGATGCGGTAGGTGGTCTCTCCAGTGCCGAGAGGATCCGCAGACACAACGTCGTAAGACAAACCGGTGCTCAGACCGCCACCAAACGTGCACGAACCATCGTCTTCGTTGGCAAGGGCGTTGTAGTTGTCCGCGTTGGGATTGGTGCATCCAGGAACCGGAACTTCTGGGAACACGATGGACACTCCCTCCGCTTGGAACGTGTTGGTCGCTTCGTCATCCCACTGGAAGTTCATGGTCAAGTTGACTACCCCGTCGGTGGTGAATTGACCAATCAAAACACGGCCGTCGGCACCAGCTTCCGCATCAGCGCTTTGGTTGGGGAGCAGGAACCATGAACCTCCGATGAAGGTATCCACAGTGAAACCGCCGCCTGCTTCAAAAGCGGCGAAGTACGTGTCCATGCCGACTTGCTGCACGTCGCTCGTGCCATTGGAATCCTCAGAACCGATGGTGAACCAACTGTCGTATTGCAACGACGGAAACGCGCCGAAGAATGCGGGGTTGATGGTTTGGGCAAGGACTGCCCCCACTGCGTCTTGGTAAAAAGACGTGGAAACACCCACCTCCATAGGGGCTGTCTCGAGGGCGTAAACCGCCACAAGTTCATCCGTGGGGTTGTCAAACGTGGCGTACACGCGATAGGTCGTGCCGTTGGCAGTCTCAGCGACGGCTTCGTACTCCATGCCAACAAAATTGGCCAGAGCCATGCTCGACATCAACGCTGTGAGCGCAGCAGTAAACAAGTGCTTCATTGGAAACAGATTATGAGGGCAGGGCCCAGTTTTTTTGATTAATCGACTCGTAACACCTCTTCGTCGAGAGGCTTTGGCATTAAATCTACGAAAAATCTCACCAACTCAGCGCAACCCACGTCGCTCTGCGTGCAGGTCTCCTTGAAATCAGCTCGGGTGCGTTATCCGACCAAGCGCTTGACCAAAGAGGCCGTAGACGGATCGTGAGAGGTCTCGTCGTTGTGCTTGCCCTCCAATTCTGGGAGCAGGGCGTTGGCCATGGCTTTGCCCAGTTCAACCCCCCATTGGTCAAAACTTGCGATGCCCCAAAGCACCCCCTGAATGAAGATGCGGTGCTCGTGCAAGGCGACGAGCATTCCCAAGGATTTGGGAGACAAGTCATCAAACAGGAAGAACGTCGAAGGCCTGTTTCCGGGGAAGAAGCGATGGGGCTCTCCTTCAGGGGCCTTGCGCCCTTGCAACAAAGCCTCCGCCTGCGCCAACGCATTGGCCAAAAGCATCCGGTGCATCCCTTCGTGCTCGCTTGTGGGCGATTTGAAGGCCACGAAGTCGACGGGGTGAATCTCCGTTCCCTGATGGAGCAACTGGAAAAACGCGTGCTGGCTGTTCGTGCCCGGTTCTCCCCACACCACCGCACCTGTGTTCCAAGACACGGGCTTCCCGTCGCGCCCCACGAATTTGCCATTGCTCTCCATGTCAGCTTGCTGCAAATAGGCCGGCAACCGACCAAGGTCTTCGGCGTAGGGCAACACAGCGTGGGAGCGGAAACCGAGGGCATTCTGATTCCAGTGTCCGAGAAGGGCGAGGAGCACGGGCACATTTTCTTCCAAGGACGTGTGTCGCACGTGTTGGTCGACGGCGCGGGCACCCGCAAGGAATGCCTTGAAGTGTTCCGAACCAATGGACAAGGCAATGCACACTCCGACCGGTCCCCACATGGAGTAGCGCCCACCGACCCAATTTTCAAACCCAAAGGTTTGGTCCTCTGAAATGTCGAAGGTGCGTGTTCCTTCCAAATTGGTGGAGACCGCAACAAGCTGTTTGGATGCCGTCCCTCCCCCCGACTCAAGCCATGACTTGGCAATGCGGGCATTGGCCATCGTCTCTTGCGTGGTGAAGGTCTTGCTGACAACCACAATCATGGTCGTTCGTGGGTTCAAGTCCTGCAACACCGAAGCCACATGGGCGCCGTCCACGTTGCTCACGAAATGACACCGGGGACCGCAAGAGAAGCGCCGCAAGGCTTTCACTGCCATGGCTGGTCCGAGGTCAGATCCACCAATGCCAATGTTGACCACGTCTGTCACTTCGCCCTTGGCGTGCAACGCGTGCACCTTGTCCACAAAGTCAAGCATTCGCCCGCGGACCGCGAGGACTTCAGGCATGACATCTTGTCCATCCACCTCAAACCCATCTTCCGCTTTTCCGCGCAGCGCCATATGCAACACCGCCCTGCCTTCCGTGGTGTTCAATTTGACACCTCCAAACAAGTCCGCAATGGCGCCAGACACATCCGCCTCTTCGCCCAAGGCGATCAACGCGTCTTTGACCTCCGCATCCCAGCGTTGCTTGGACGCATCGACGTGCAGCCCCTCCAAATCCCAGGACAGGGCCTCCACACGAGAGGCGTCTTGCGCAAACGCATCACGAACATCCATGTCCCGCTTCTCCAAGGCCAGAGTTTCCAGCCTCTTCTGCGCCTCGGAATCGGACAGCCGGAAAGGCCGCCACGCTTGCCCGTTTGTCATGATTACTTGGATTGACTGCCCGTGGCGTTCAAGTCTTCAAACGCTTGGGTCAAACGCGCCACAAACGCCTCCTCTCCTTTCCGCAACCACACGCGTGGATCGTAGTGCTTTTTGTTGGGAACGTCCTCCCCTTCCGGGTTGCCGATTTGGGCTGCGAGGTAGTCCGCCTTGCCTTGCACGTAATCGCGTACGCCCGACAAGAAAGCCCACTGCATGTCTGTGTCGATGTTCATCTTCACTGTGCCGTACCCGATGGCCTCACGGATTTCCTCCAGGCTCGAACCGCTTCCACCGTGGAACACAAATTCAACAGGCTGCGCTTCGGTGTTGAACTTCTCCTCAATGTGCTTCTGGCAGTCGTTCAAAATGCTGGGACGCAACTCCACATTCCCAGGCTTGTACACCCCGTGGACGTTTCCGAATGCCGCTGCGATGGTGAAGTTGGGGGAAATGGCACGGAGCAATTCATACGCTTCCGCAACCTCCTCTGGCTGCGTGTACAAGCGGCTGCTGTCGATGTCAGTGTTGTCCACACCATCCTCTTCTCCTCCAGTCACACCGAGCTCGATTTCAAGGTGCATGTCGATGGCCGCCATGCGCTTCAAGTAAGCAGCACACGTCTCGAGGTTTTCCGAGAGGCTCTCTTCGCTCAGGTCAATCATGTGCGAGCTGAACAAGGGCTTTCCTGTGGCCGCAAAGTGCTTTTCTCCTGCTTCAAGCAAGCCATCCACCCATGGAAGAAGTTTCCGC